>NZ_JADKMA010000299.1 GCF_017676365.1 Streptomyces oryzae | reverse complement strand
GAACCCGGAAGCTAAGCTTCACTGCGCCGATGGTACTGCATGCGGGAGTGTGTGGGAGAGTAGGACACCGCCGAACAAACTTTAAAATGTGAGGGCCTTGTTGGCAGACGCCAACAAGGCCCTTTTTGTGTTTCTTTCTCGTGTTTTCGGTGCCCATCCGCGTCCCTTCCTCGATTCCTCGATCAGCGGAAGAGCGCCGGCTCACGGCTTCCGGGTGTGAGTAGGTGAGGTGCAGGAAATCCCGGTGAGATTGATCTTGGTCGGCTAGCGCACCGGTCGGGGTTCCCGCTGGGGTTCGCGAGAAGATCGCCGGGCGGTCTCCGGAGCTGACTACGGTCCGCCTCGTGCCAGTGGAGTTTCTGACTGATGAGCAGGCCGAGGCGTATGGGACGTTCCGCGAGGCGCCCACGCGCCCGGAGCTGGAGCGCTTCTTCTTCCTGGACGATGACGACCGCGACCTGATCGCGCTGCGTCGTACGAACGGGCACCGGCTGGGAATGGCGGTGCAGATCTGCACGGTCCGCTACATCGGCCGGTTCCTGGGGGGAGGACCCGCTCGCGGTGCCGTGGGAGGTCGTGGAGTACCTGGCTGGGCAGCTCGGGATCGCGGATGCCTCGTGCGTGAAGCGGTACGCGGAGCGGCGCTCGACGGTGTACGAGCACGCGGCGGAGATCCAGAAGCGGTCCAGTACCGGGACTTCACGATCGGCGGTGGGGCCGGGAGTTCCGGAGCTGCCTGTACGGGCGGGCGTGGACGCACGCCGAGGGGCCGGTGGCGCTGTTCGACCACGCGGTGACGTGGCTGCGGCGGCACCGGGTGCTGCTGCCGGGGGTGAGCGTGCTGGCGCGGCAGGTGGTGGAGGCGCGTACGGCGGCCGAGCGGCGGCTGTACGACGCGGTGGCCCGGTCTGGGCACCGCGCCGATCCCACGCTCGCGCCCCGCCGGTCGCGGACACCATCCGCACCGCTCTCCAGGCCGCTTGACCGCCTGCCGGGCCGTCAAAAACCATGGTTCGCCATCGTTTGACGACAGGCGGGCAGGGTTCGATCCTCGGTCGCAGGGTTGAACCCTGGTGAGGGTGTGTCCAGCCTGCCCTTTTCCCGCCGCCCCGTTCGGCCTTACGCCCTCGCGGCCGCCAGAGGCGGCGACGGCGCCCGTTCTTCGCCCCGAGGCAGTGCTGTCCGTGAGTGTGAACAACGGCGGCCATGGCTGGGCCTCGGCTCTGCCAGTCGTTGCGGACCATGTAGGGGTGGGAACCGAATACGCCAGGAAGGGGCCGCATCGCCGGTGCCGGCGTGCTTGCCGCCGGCACCGGCGTCTGGATCGCACGCCACCTTGGCGCGGTAGTTGGCATACAGCTGGTTACGGCTCCGGAACCAGCTATGCGTTCTGGGTCAGGAGACCGGCGTCGATGACCTCAGCGATCAGGGTGGCGCCGCGGCTGTTCTGGTGGATGTGGTCGGTCGTGAGCACGAGGTTTCGGCGCCGCGAGATCGTGTCGAGGTTGCGGCGAAGCACGGCGTGTTGGACGAGGACGCCGAGGCCCGCTGCGGGGGTCACCTCCCGGTAGGGAATCGGCGGTGGGTCCGCTTGGCGAAGTTCCTCGATCTGGCGTTCGTGGAGTGGAAGGTAAGTCACCTCGTTGGTGGTGGCGACTTCGGCGATCATCCGGCTGTACCGCTGCGATGCCTGCGCCGCTGCTCCGTCGAGTTGTTGGCCGAGAACTGGGAGCGACAGCAGACCGATCGTCGCGTCGGTCTCCGCTCGCAGTCGTTCGACGACGGCTCCCAGGCACTGCTGGAACCAGCCGGCTGACGGGCGTTCGGGGAGCTGTTTGCGCTTCATGGCCTTATCGACGCGGTAGCCGGCAAGGCTCGCTCGGGCGTCGTTGGTCCCGATCAACACGGTGATGACGTCGGGTGGGTTCGCGATGACGGCGTCGAGGCTCTGCAAGAGGTTGTAGGCGAAGTCACCGTTGGCGCCGAAGCGGGCAAGCTGCAGATCACCGGGTGGGTGGCGTCGTCCGAGGAGGTCCAGGTAGTCGACGCTGATCAGCGCGCGGGTGAGGCTGTCGCCGAGGCAGGCGATGCGTGTCGTCATGGTGCTTCCGGTCCCGGCACGCCGATGCGTTCGGTCGGGTGGGTGTCGGTGCGAGGACGGTGGTCGGTGCCGAGGCCGGCGGTGATGGTCAGGATGGACGTCAGCCCGGTCATGTCGACCGCGTGCCATACCCCGGCTGGGTTGATGGTGGCCTCGCCGGGCCCGAGCAGAACGCGGTCGGGCACTCCGTCCAGGTCGCGGGTGACCGTCACCGACCCGCTGAGGCAGACAAGCAGTTCGTCGCCAGCGGGGTGGCTTTCCCAATGGTCACCGGGGCCGTCGCCGTCGAAGACCATCACCATCCGGCCCTCGGCGCCGTCTGCCGCAACCGCGGCGCTGTAGGCCTGGAGCACCTCCGGGTCCCAGGCGAAGCCCTCGACGGGTTTCGCTGTCGATCCCAGTCCGAGGTGCACGGGGGTGGTCCGCAGGTCAATGGCGTTGTGTTCGTTGACGAGTCTCATGCCGACGATCGTCACACCGCAGCGACCTGGTGGTCTTGAAGGAATGGGAACACAAGCCGACGCCACGGGCGGTCGGTCGGCGACTACCCGGTCCCGAGGAGGACCTCGCTGTGACGCCAGGCCGTCGGCGTTCGGCCCGTGAACTCGAGCCAGTCCCGCACGAGGTGGGCCTGGTCGGCGTAGCCGGAGATGGTCGCAACATCGGCCCACGGGAGCCGGTCCCGCGCCGTCGCCAGGTCGTGCGCGTGCTCGAAGCGGAGAACGCGGGCGAAGGCTTTCGGCGACAGGCCCAGCTCGCCACGGAACCGTTCGGTGAGGTGCCGGCGGCTCCAGCCCAGTTCCTCGGCGACTGCACCGACCTGGACGCAGCCTCGTGCGGCGACGAGGCGGCGCCAGGCCTCGGCCACCTCGGGGCGCATCCGGCGCACACGGTCGCTGACGGCGCCACGACCAACAGCTCGCAGGAGCAACTCGTCCAGTACGGTGAACCGAGCCGCCCATGTCGATGCCGCTCGGAGCCGGTCGGCCAGTTCGACGCCAAGCGCTCCGAGAAGCTCGTCCAGTGAGACCAGTCGGTGGGCGAGCACAGCGGCGGGCATGCCGTAGATGGCCCGAGCCCCGAGCGGTGTCAGCGCCACCTTCACACCTTGCTGGCGTCCGTCGTGGTGGATCGCGACGGACCGGCCCATCAGACCGCCGGCCACACTGCCGAATCGGGTGACCGGTGACCCGTCGCCAACGCCCGCCGCCACCTCCAAAGGGTCTGACAGGCTGATCACCGCAGTGAGAACGCGACTTGGCGGGCCGCAGTGCACCCCCGCCGCGAGCCCGCGGAGGTCGAAACCGACATACGAGTCGACGTACCGCCGCAAGGCGGGCGCCGGACGTGCACCGATCCCGGTGGCCATGCGACCCTCCCCCTCCTCGGAGTACGAGCCGGCGAGCCCGGCAAGATCATCAACCGGACCGCCGTGCCGCTTGCCAGTCCGGTCCGCGTCCACCACGCACGGCACGTCCTCGGCCGGCCCCAGCACGCCACGCAGATGACCGGCGCCGACCCGGGAACCTGGTCCAGCCTCGGGAATTACCCCAGGTACGAACCGCGGGTACGCGGTGCGGTCGATCGACGTCACTGACACCCCGAAGAAACACGACGCGACAAAGACCCGAGCAGCCTAACCACCGCGGACCAGCTGCCCGACACTGCCCCCGACCAGCAATTCCGCGGCTTCACGGCCCCTTTCCCGCGTATTCGGGTTGCCACCCATGTACGGCATACCAGGCAGCCTGACATCAGCTCCCCTACCGGCGCTTGCGATTTCCGAGCACCTCGGCCACCTGATATGCCCGCGTCACCCCGATGTGGGCGTTCAGTCCACGCCTTCGTCGTCCTCGTCCAGCTCGGGCGCGTCCGGGTCGCGCAGCGGGCGCAGGGCGTCGGCGGCCGGGGTCGAGGCGGTGAAGCTGTAGCGGCCGAGCAGGTTCAGGTTGCGGTGCTTGAGCGGGGAGAGCCGGGCGATGTCCTCGTCCCGGATCTCATGGCCCTCGGCCTGGAGCTGGGCGACTGCGGCGTCGATGTAGCGGGTGGTCCAGAGCACGATGGCGTTGAGGACCAGGCCGAGCGAGCCGAGCTGGTCCTCCATGCCGTCCTTGGGGCGGCTGACCGGCTTGATTGTCAGGTTGAGGTGCCGCGTACGGCACCGGATCCCGCGTCATCCTGACGACCGCGCACCTCGACCACACGCCGGAGAACTGCGATCCCGCCAACCTCCGGGCCATGTGCCAGGGCTGTCACCTGCACTACGACCGGGAACACCACGCCCGAACCCGTGCCGAAACCCGCCACGCGAAGCTCGAAGTCGCCGGGCAGCTGGAGTTCGAGCTGTAGGCAAACCCAGCAAGATCATTCTCACCGGGATTTCCTGCACCTCAACTACTCACACCCGGCTTCGGCGGCAGGTGGAGGATCGTCGTCAGTGGTGGGTCGAGCCGACCGTCAGATGACCGTGCGGCCATGCGGCGGCCGTGCTCGACCACGCTCTGGGTGAGCGCGTTGAGGATCGGAAGGACATCCGGGTCCTCGCCCACTACGTAGAGAGTGCCCGCTTCGGCGATGAAGGATTCCAACGCGACGCGGTCGGCTCGTTCCGCCGAGCATGCGTTGCGGACATGCAGCTGGCCCAGCGGTGCCAGTGCGCGGCGGATCAAGGCGACGGCGTCTGCGCGTAGTTGCGGGTGGCCCGACAGGGCGGACTCGAGCTCGCCGGCGGAGCCGGAGGCGGCCTGGGGGTGGGTCCGCAGGATCTGAACGGCGTCCGCAGTCTGTGCCGTTGCGAGTGCCCAGCGGTGTACTTCGCGGAACGGGCGCTTCTCCAGTGCTGCGGCGTGCAGCCAGCACCGCAGGACGGTCTCGGCCGTCGTGTGCGTCGTCGCGTCGATGGGGCGAGGGGAGCGCAGCGGGGCCAGCAGGGCTGTGGCGCGGGCCGCGGCGGTGGCGCGGTCGGCGCAGGCGTGGTGCGGGGACCAACGGAGGCGGTCGGGGGTGTCACAGGCGTGCGTCGGGTCGAAGACGTGGACGGGGCCGAGCTTGGCGCGGGCCGTCTTGGTGGCGGCCCACAGGTCAGGGGTGGCCGAGCTGACGAGGGCGGCGCCGGGCGCTTCCAGGATCTGGGTCACGGGGTCCGCGGCATCCGAGGTGTCGTCTGCGGCGCTGCCAGCTGTCCCGATGCCCACCGCTTGGCCGGCGTCGTCCACTGTGTTGCCGACGGCCGGGCCAGGGCTCAGCCCGAGGAGAGGCGGGGCGCTCGAGGGCGCCTGGGCCGTTGGTGCCGTGGGCTGTTGGGGTGGCGGTGCCAGTGGTGTCTCGGGGGTAGGGG
>NZ_JADKMA010000298.1 GCF_017676365.1 Streptomyces oryzae | reverse complement strand
GCGGCGGTCAGGGCGCCCTCCAGGTGCCCGGCGTACTCGGGCGCTGTCTCGGTCGACGCCCAGTGCAGCCTGCCGCCCAGCGCCGGCTGCTGGTAGAGGGGGTGGCCGAACAGCGCATGGTCGGCCAGGCGGTGCACGGCGGGCGGGGAGGTCCAGTGCTCGCCGCTCCAGTCCTGCACCCGCAGCGAGTCCGGTGCAACGGCTGCCGGGCCGAAGAGCCGGCCCAGTTGCACGCGTGCCGCGTCCTCGAAGCCGGGGCGGAGGAGCTGGGCCGGGGCGAAGCCGAACAGGACGGCGGGGTGGCCGTCCGGGCCTGAGAGGTCGTGCAGTTCGCGCAGCGGGCCGGTCCTGCTGATCGCCGCCCCGGCGAGGCCCTCGTCCCGCCAGAACGGGCGCGAGTACCGGGCGACGACCTTGGCGACGGCGCCCATCCACACCGGCGTCTCCCGGGCGAGCCGGACCAGTGGCGGGGGCAGTTCCGTACCGAAGTCGATGCGTGCGAGGGCGAGTGCGGGCGGTACGGCCAGCACGACGTGCTCGGCGCGCAGAACCGCGTCCGGTGTGTGGACGGCGAGCGCCCCGCTGCTCGTACCGCTGCGGCGGATGGCGGTGACCGGCGTACCGAGGCGCAGCGACCGCGCGGGCAGTTCCGCGGCGAGACCGCGGGCGAGGGTGTCGGCGCCCGTCGTGAAGCGGCGGGCGGGGGCGTCGATCAGGTTGCCGGGCAGCCGGTGCACCCCGGTGACGTCCTGCAGCACCATGTCTCCCGCAAGGTGCTGGTCGAAGGTTCCGGTGCCGAGCCGTGCGGCCAGTGCCGCGACGCGCTGCTCGCCGTCCCAGAACCAGGTGGCACCCAGGTCGAGGGCCCCGCCGGGGACGGGGGTGCTCAGCGCGCGTCCGCCGACGCGTTCGCGGGCCTCCAGGCACAGGGTGTCGCGCCCGGCGGCCGTCAGCGCGGTGGCAGCGGCGAGTCCCCCGATGCCCGCGCCGACCACGACGACGTCATGGACCTCCTCACGCGGCATGCACGGATTCCCTTCTGTGAGTCTGTGAGCTTCGGCAGCCGCGCGGTGCTCATGCACCGGTGGTGAGGACCAGCCGGAAGCGGGCCCGCCCCTCGCGGAGGGTGTCGAGCGCCTGTCGTACGTCGTCGAGTGGTACGGGCTGCACCCATGGACGGACGCCGGTCGCGAGGGCGAAGCGCATGGCCTGTTCGGTCTCGGAGGGGGTGCCGGTGAGGTGACCCGTGATGCTTTGTGCGTTCATGACGAGGTTGCCCAGGGGCAGATGCAACGGGGCCCCGTCGAAGCCGACGACGGTGAGCCGGCCGTGCGGGGCCAGCCCGTGGGCCAGCTCCGCCAGTGGCTCGCTGCTCGCTGCGGTGGAAAGGATCAGCCGGGCCCCGCCCAGCTCCTTCAGCGCCGCCCCTGGTGCCTGGCGCGCGGCATCGATGTAACCGTGCGCGCCCAGCTCCCTGGCCACCTCGCGCTTGTCCTCGCAGCGGCCGATCGCCACCGTCTCGAATCCCATGGCCGCGGCGAACCGCACCGCCAGGTGGCCCAGGCCGCCGATGCCGAGGACGGCGACGCGGTCCCCTGGCCGGGCTCCCGAGAGCCGCAGGGCGTTGAAGGTGGTGACTCCCGCGCACCCGAAGGGCGCCGCCTCAGTGAAGGACAGGCCGTCCGGAATCCGCGCGAGAGCGGCGGCGGGCACGGTGAGCGTGGTCGACCATGCGCCCGGGTACGACAGGCCGGGGATGCGCCGCGCCGGACATTGGACGAGATCCCCGTCGCGACATGCGCGGCAGTGCCCGCAACTGCCGCCGAACCAGCCGACGGCGACTCGCTCCCCCACTTCCCATCCCCGTACCCCGGGCCCCAGCTCCGCGAGCACCCCGGCGGCCTCGTGGCCCGGAGTGACGGGGAACCCGGTCGCCGGGGCGGGGTCACGGACCGTGCCCCGGTCGGCGCCGCAGATCCCGGCCGCCGCCACCTGGACGCGTACCTCCCCGGCGCCGGGCCGTCGCTCCCGCACCGGGACGACCCGCACCGGAGCTCCGGCCTCGGCCACCTGCGCGGCCCGGTGACCACGGGGAGCGTTCCGGGACATGGGGATCTCCTTGAGCGAGTGCGGGGCGGGAGACTTGAGGGAGTGCGGCGGGAAAACGGAATGCCGCGCGAGGAAGCGGCGGGCGGGTGCCGACGGAACGGGTCGTCAGTTGCGTCCGGCCATGACGCCGCCGTCGACGTCCCAGATGGCGCCGGTGACCCAGTCGGTCTTCTCGGACAGCAGGAAGGCAACCGTGTCGGCCACGTCGTCCGGGGTGCCGGTTCGGCCGAGCGGATGGAAGGCGTTGAAGCCGTCGAGTGCCGAGTCCAGCTCCGCCTCGGGGATGAACTCCTCGTAGACCGGGGTGCGTACGACGGCCGGGGCGACCGCGTTGACGCGGATGCCGTGCGGGGCCAGTTCCATCGCCAGGTGCTGGGTGAGCGAGTGCAGCCCGGCCTTGGCCATCGAGTAAGCCGACGACGGGGTGGCGGCGACGGCCTGGTGCGCCCACATGGAGCCGATGTTGACGACGGCGCCCTTCGCGCCGCGTTCGATCATGTTGCCCGCGACGGTCTGGGTGAGGAAGAAGAAGGCCCGGTTGAGGGCCTGGTAGCGGTCGTAGTCCGCCGCCGCGTGTTCCAGGAAGGGCTTGGGGGCGAAGACGCCGGCCGCGTTGACCAGGAGGGTGACATCGGCGTGCTGTTCGGTCAGGGCCTCGCGCAGGCGGTCGACGGCGACCGGGTCGGCCAGGTCCGCCGCGAGGCCGACGGCCTTGCCGTGCGCGGACAGCGCGGTCGCCGCCTCGTCGGCACTCGCCCGGGTGCGGCCGGTGACGACGGCGCTGCCGCCGCCCTCCAGGACCCGCCGGGCGATGGCACGTCCCATACCGCTGGTGCCGCCGATGACGAGGGCCTTCTGGCCGGTGAAGTCAGGGGTGAAGGCAGGAGTGAAGTCAGGGTTGTTGGTGGACATGTGCTGCTCCATAGGGACGGGGTGCTCGCCCGTCAGGCGGCGGCGTCGTAGATCCGGATGTCGGGTGCGGCCTTCAGCAGCGGGGACAGTTCGCCGACGACGTCGCGGGTGAACAGCTCGCTCTCCAGATACGCCGTCGCGTCGGCAGCGGTCCGGAAGCCGTGAAGGACCTGCACGTCCTCATCCCGGACGAGCAGCTCCTTGCTGACGGCGCCCGGAGCGGCGTCCAGGAACGGCTGCTGGTACTTCTCGTAGACGCCCGCGGCCGCGGGGCGCTCGGCCGGAGCCACCTGTAGCGTGATTTCGAGATACGCCATGGTTATGCCCTTCCAGATCGACAGGAGAATGCGCGGTACGACGTTCCACCGCGCATCTCCTGCGACGTTAGGAGCACCCCACCAGGCCCGGTAGTGGATCTCGGTGAATCACGGTATAAGCGCTGTGTATGGCAACGCCGGTGGCAGGCGGCCGTGCTCCGGGCCGCGTGCCCTTCAGCCAGTCGGCTGCCGTGCCGCCGCGAGTCCGTCGGCAAGGCGCAGGAGGTCGGCGGCGAGCGGGGAGTCGGCGCTCCACACCGCCTCGAAGGAGATCTGCACCTCGCGGCCGTGATCCATCAGCGGGCGGTGCGGCACGTTGGAGGAGGCGAGCTTGGAGCGGGGGACCATCGCGGAGCCCAGCCCCAGCTTCGCCCAGTCCTGCAGGACGTTGTAGCTGGCGGCTTCCCCCGGGTAGGTGTGCAGGGGCAGCTCATGCGCCTGGAAGAGCTGCGTGGTGAACGTGGTCAGGCCACAGGTGTCCGGTACGAGGATGAACTGCGCCTCGCCCGCCTCCGCCAGCTCCAGGGGCGCCTCGGTGCCGGACTGCGCGGCGCTCTCGCCGCCCTGGCCGGCCTCGGGGCCGACAACGACGACCGGCTCGACGTCGATGACCCGGTGCTCGAAGCGCGGCATCGCGGCCACGGCCGGGATCAGGATGAGGTCGAGTTCACCGGCGCGCAGCTCGTCGCGCAGGTCCTCCATGTTCGCCTCGCGCAGCACGAGATCCCGGGCGAAGGGCAGATCGCGGACCATGCCGAAGGACCGGGCGACCAGGTGCGGGCCGATCAGCGGGGAGACCCCCATCCGGATCTTCCGCTCCCCGGGCTCGGTAAGCCGCCGGGCCTCCGCCGCGACCGCGTCCAGCGCGGCCACGGCACGCCCGATCAGCGGCAGCATCTGCGCGCCGAAAGCCGTCGGTGTCACCCCGCGCGGAGAGCGGTCGAACAGCTTCTCCCCCAGCCGCTCCTCCAGCTTGGCGATCCCGTTGGACAGCGCGGGCTGCGTCACGCCGTACGCACGGGAGGCGGCGCTGAACGACTTGGTCTCGGCCACCGCCTGCGCATAGCGGAGCCCTTCGATGTTCAGCCGTTCCGTCATCGCCGCGCCTTGCCTCCGCGTTTCCCGGCGTTCCCTGCCGGGCGGTTTCCAGGGAGCATAACCGCCCTTCCTGACCGTCGGCCTGCCCCTGCCGACGGCCCTGCCGGCGGGCCCGGCGACAGCCGCAGAACGCCCGGCGCAGGCCCGGCTGGTTGAGCGGAGTTGACCGGAGGGGCGGGAGGCGTCATCGCCGTTCGTCCGGGGCGGGGCGGACGGCGGTGCCGAGGATGTGGGTACCGGCTGGGGAGGGGACGCGAGTGGCGGGGAAGGTGAAGCGGTCGACGGTGGTGAGGGTGAAGCCGGCGGCGGTCAGGGCGGCCTGGGTGTCGCGGCCGGTGTGGCAGCCGCCCATCAGGCGCGGCCAGACGGTTGCGTCGAGTGTGCGCTGGACGCGTCGCATCGCGGGTGTGTCGGCCTGGACGTGCTCGAAGAAGCGCAGTTGTCCGCCCGGGCGCAGTACCCGGTGAAGCTCGGCGATGGCAGCGCGGGGGTCGGCAACGGAGCACAGGGTCAGGCATGCGACGGCCGCGTCGAAGGAGCCGTCGGGAAAGGGCAGCTGTTCTGCTCGTCCGTCCGCCGTCTCCACCGGGACGGGTGCGCCGGCGGCCTGTTGTTCTGCCAGGGCACGCAGCCGCGGCTCCGGCTCGACGGCGACGACGCGTTGCACTTCGGGCGGGTAGTGCGGGAAGTTCAGCCCGTTGCCCGCACCGGCCTCGATGACCTCGCCGGACAGGCCGGCCAGCAGTCGACGGCGGTGTTCGGCGATGCCGGCCTTCTCCAGCGCGGGCCCGGCGAGCTTCGCGTAGAAGCGGGCGAAAACCGGGTGCTTGACCGGTTGTGTCATCGGTTGCGGCATAGTGACCGTCTCCCAGTGCGATATGTCTTGGAGGGAGTCTCGTTGCTCGGCAGGGTGATGCAGCGTGGCAGGGCCGAATGCGGTCGCGGGATTACAGCGTCACTCCTCTCCCACGTGTTCCGGGAGAGCGGGGAGGGCTTGGGGGAGGGTCCGTCGGCCTGTGGGAG
>NZ_JADKMA010000297.1 GCF_017676365.1 Streptomyces oryzae | reverse complement strand
ACGCCAAAGCGTCCCGCCCACCGGTCGGTTGACTGTGATTTATCTCGCTGTGCGGTCACGCGATCGTGCAGTCACGGTCGCCCGGTCGTGCGGTCGTGCGGTCGTGCGGTCGCGCGGTCGTTGCGGACGTGAGGAGCCGTCAGCCGGCTACGAGGCCGCCACCGGGTCCACCGGATCGGCAGGGTCCGCCGGATCCGCCGGTGCCTGTGGCTGCTTGGCCGTCCGCTCGCCGGTGTTCTCCTCCGTCACGGCGACCCCGCGGCGCTTGGAGACGTAGACGGCGCCGACGATGACCGCCACGGCCACCATCGAGACCACCACACGCACTCCCACGCTCTTGTCCTCGCCGTAGCTGAACTGCACCACAGCGGGCGCGATGAGCAGCGCCACCAGGTTCATCACCTTCAGCAACGGGTTGATCGCCGGGCCCGCGGTGTCCTTGAACGGGTCGCCGACCGTGTCGCCGATGATGGTGGCCTCGTGCGCCTCGCTGCCCTTGCCGCCGTGGTGGCCGTCCTCCACCAGCTTCTTCGCGTTGTCCCAGGCACCGCCCGAGTTCGCGAGGAAGACGGCCATCAGGGTGCCCGCACCGATCGCGCCCGCCAGGAACGCCGCCAGCGCGCCCACCCCGAAGGTGAAGCCCACCAGGATCGGCGCCATCACGGCCAGCAGCCCCGGCGTGGTCAGCTCGCGCAGCGCGTCCTTGGTGCAGATGTCCACGACCCGGCCGTACTCCGGCTTCTCGGAGTAGTCCATGATCCCGGGCCGCTCCCGGAACTGCCGCCGCACCTCGAAGACGACCGAACCGGCCGACCGCGAGACGGCGTTGATCGCAAGACCCGAGAACAGGAAGACCACCGCGGCCCCGAGCATCAGCCCGACCAAGGTGCTGGGCTGCGCGATGTCCACCAGCTCCAGCATCTTGCCCGCGCTCTGGTCCGCGTCGGTGAGCGCTTCGGCCAGCTCGGTGCGGTACGAGCCGAACAGCGCGGCGGCGGCGAGCACGGCGGTGGCGATGGCGATGCCCTTGGTGATCGCCTTGGTGGTGTTGCCCACGGCGTCCAGGTCCGTGAGGACCTGCGCCCCCGCGCCCTCGACGTCCCCGGACATCTCCGCGATGCCCTGTGCGTTGTCGGAGACCGGCCCGAAGGTGTCCATGGCGACGATCACACCGACGGTCGTCAGCAGACCGGTACCGGCGAGCGCCACCGCGAACAGCGCCAGCATCACCGTTCCGCCGCCCAGCAGGAAGGCGCCGTAGACGCTCAGCCCGATCAGCAGCGCGGTGTAGACGGCCGACTCCAGACCGATGGAGATCCCGGAGAGCACGACGGTCGCCGGGCCCGTCAGCGACGTCCTGCCGATGTCCCGTACGGGCTTGCGGGTGGTCTCGGTGAAGTAGCCGGTCAGCTGCTGGATGACGGCGGCCAGCACGATGCCGATCGCGACGGCCACGACGGCCAGCACCCGCGGGTCGCCGCTGTGCCCGAGGATCTCCTGCGCGTCGTCACCGGAGACACCCTTGAGGTCCGCGTAGCTGGACGGCAGGTAGGTGAACGCGGCGACGGCCACCAGCGCCAGCGAGATCACGGCCGAGATGAAGAACCCGCGGTTGATCGCCGTCATCCCGCTGCGGTCGGCACGGCGCGGCGCCACGGCGAACACCCCGACCATGGCGGTGAGCACGCCGATGGCGGGCACCAGCAGCGGGAAGACCAGCCCGTCGTTGCCGAAGACGGCGGTGCCCAGGATCAGCGCGGCCACCAGCGTCACCGCGTACGACTCGAACAGGTCGGCCGCCATACCGGCACAGTCGCCGACGTTGTCGCCGACGTTGTCCGCGATGGTGGCGGCGTTGCGCGGGTCGTCCTCCGGAATGCCCTGTTCGACCTTGCCGACGAGGTCGGCGCCGACGTCGGCGGCCTTGGTGAAGATGCCGCCGCCGACTCGCATGAACATCGCGATCAGCGCAGCGCCGAGGCCGAAGCCCTCCAGCACCTTGGGCGCGTCGGCCGCGTAGACGAGCACCACGCAAGCGGCACCGAGCAGGCCGAGCCCGACGGTGAACATTCCGACGACGCCACCGGTACGGAAAGCGATCTTCATCGCTTTGTGGGAAACCGCCGTGAGATCCGCGGGGATCTCCCCCGGTTCTCCCTTCTCCGGTCCCGCGGGGGTCGGCGCCGGAGTCGCCTCACGTGCCGCGGCAGCCACTCGGACATTGCTGCGCACCGCGAGCCACATACCGATATAGCCGGTGGCCGCCGAGAAAGCCGCCCCGACCAGGAAGAACAATGAACGGCCGATCCGCTGTTTCATATCGTCGGCCGGCAACAGCATGAGCAGGAAGAAGACGACCACCGCGAATACGCCCAGGGTGCGTAGCTGGCGCGCCAGGTACGCGTTCGCCCCCTCCTGCACCGCGGCCGCGATCTTCTTCATACTGTCGGTGCCTTCGCCCGCGGCGAGCACTTGTCGTACCAACACCAGGGCGACGCCGAGCGCTGCGAGCGCGACAACCGCGATCACGATCGCGAGTCCCCGGTTGCCACTGGTCAGTTCTGCGGCGTCCGCGAGGTGCTGGGGGTGGTGAAGTGGGCTGAGATGCCCCGCCATTCGTCCTCCTTGACGTTTGGCACATGGGCGCGCGCAAGCACGCTCAGGCGTCCTGCTGCAAAGATGTGGACGGATTGTAGGGAGCTGCCACTAGATCAAAACAGAGCGCAGCAGCGAGAATTCGCCGGGATCGGCGAAGATCAGCCGCCCCTGAAGCGGATAATTCGCTCGCACGAGGGAACGTGCAAATTCAACTGACGGCGGTAAAAACGATCTGTCGAGTGAACGAAGAAGCCTCGCCGCACCGGTTTAGGCGCTGGTCAGAAATGCCGTCCGAGACGCTCTGAAGATCAGCACCGAAGATCGCGGAAAACCACGCGGACGGCCGAACGAAAGATCAAAAAGCCCGCCCCGAGCCCGCTGCGATGTGGCGGGGTATGACGGGTGGGAATGTGGAGGTTCAGAGTGAACCCCGGGGAGACCGGGCGCCTGGGATGTGGGGGCGCTTGCGGGGTGGGCGCGCTTGTGGGGTGGGCGCGCGTGTGAGGTGGACGCGCGCGATGAGGCGGGCGCGCGCGATGAGGTGCGGGGCTGCGACGGTTGCCGCGGGTCTGTCGAGCCGCGCCAGCGCACGGTCGCCCTGCGCCGACGTCTCGGCCCGGAAAGAAGCTTCCCGCAGAGGGCGTCCGCTCAGAGCCGGTCAGGACGGTCAGGGCCCATCCGGGTCCGTCCGGGTCCGTTCAGGGGAGCACGGGCTCGGTGGTGGGCCAGCTCATCCGGATCACGCCGCCGTGCTCGTCGGTCGTCACCTCGACGTCGTCCACCAGCCCGCTGATCACCGCGAGCCCCATCTCGCCGTCGCCCTCATCCTCCTCGGCGACCGGCTCGGGGATCTCGTCGCGGGCTCCGGGCAGCAGCGCGCCCTCGGCCTCCACGAGACCGCCTCGGCCGCCGGGGCCGTTCCCGTTCTCCTTGGCCTTGGCTTCGGAGGCCGGGCCGGTCTGCGGCGCTGCGGAGGCGCCGGCGCCGAGGGTGCCGCCGGGCAGCGAGAAACGCCGGTGCGGCGCCTCGTCCCCCACCTCGATCGAGAACTTCTTCTCGTCCTCGATGAGCGCCACCCGCACCGGGCTGCTGAGGCCATGGCTCATGTGCAGCCCGACGGCACGCGTGCACGCCTCGCCGACAGCCAGCCGCACCTCGTCGAGCACGGCTTCGTCGACCCCGGCCCGCCGCGCCACGGCGGCGGCCACCAGCCGCGCCGTGCGGACGTGCTCCGGCAGCGCGCTGAAGAGCAGCTCAACGGTGGCCATGCCATCCCCCTCGGTTGTCCTGAGTGTCTGTGGGGCCCGCTCGGGGACTCGGAGAGCCAGGCCCCAGCGACCGGGCACCAGTCAACCGGTGAGCCGCCGGACCACCCCACGCGGGGCGGACCGGCGGCCCGGCACATCAGTCAGTGGCCGCTACGGCCTCGTCGACCGAGGAGTGGATCGGGAACACCTTCGTCAGACCGGTGATCCGGAAGATCTTGAGAATGCGCTCCTGGTTGCAGACCAGGCGCAGCGAGCCCTCGTGAGCGCGCACCCGCTTGAGCCCACCGACGAGCACGCCGAGTCCGGTGGAGTCGAGGAAGTCGACACCCTCCATGTCCACGACGAGGTGGTAACTGCCGTCGTTCACGAGCTCGACCAGTTGCTCGCGCAGCTTGGGCGCGGTGTATACATCAATCTCGCCACCGACCTCGACGATCGTGCGATCGCCGACGGTACGGGTCGACAGGGACAGGTCCACGGATCCTCCAGCACCTTGCTATCGAGCGGTCAGCCCCCTCGGTTCTCCCTCCCCCTGCCCTGACGGAGGGAGGTACCCCCAAAGGCAGGGGACGGATCGGCAGCCGCAGAGGCATTCAATCACTTACCAGCAGGCGAGGACGACGCCTTACGTCCATTGTCCGCCTCGCCAGTGACACACTCGGTACCGATGGCCAACGAACAGCACACCCGGTCCGCGAGCGTACGCCCGCGAGCCGAGCCTCACCGCTCGGCCTCCTGCGGCGACCCTCGCGAAGTGCTCGCTGGTCTCACCAGGGGACCGGACCGCGCCGGGCGTGTCACCCATACGGAGCACTTGCCCCCGCGAAACGGTCGCCATGCGCAATGGCCCGACCGGATCCGGCCGGAAGTGATCGACGCCGTACGACACGCGGGCATCGACCGTCCCTGGGAACACCAGGCGCGCGCCGCGGCGCACGCCCTCGACGGCGACTCGGTGATCATCGCCACAGGCACCGCCTCCGGCAAGTCCCTCTCCTATCTCGTTCCCGTCCTCAGCACTCTGCTGGACGGTTCCGAGGCCCCGAACGGCCGCGGCGCCACCGCGCTGTACCTCTCCCCGACCAAGGCGCTCGCCGCCGACCAGCGGCGCGCCGTGGCCGACCTGGCCGCTCCGCTGGGCACGGCGGTGCGGGCCGCCGTCTTCGACGGGGACACGTCGGTCGAAGAGCGCGAATGGGTGCGGCTGTACGCCAACTACGTGCTCACCAACCCGGACATGCTGCACCGCGGGCTGCTGCCCGGGCACACCCGGTGGTCCTCCTTCCTGCGCGCACTGCGCTATGTCGTCATCGACGAGTGCCATACCTACCGCGGCGTCTTCGGCTCGCACGTCGCCCAGGTCCTGCGCCGGCTGCGCCGGGTGTGTGCCCGCTACGGCTCCGAGCCCGTCTTCCTGCTCGCCTCCGCCACCGCCGCCGCGCCCGGCGAGGGGGCTGCCCGGCTCACCGGCGTACGGCCCGTCGAGATCACCGAGGACACCTCCCCGCGCGGTGAGACCGTCTTCGCGCTGTGGGAGCCGCCGCTGACCGAACTGGAGGGCGAACGCGGCGCCCCCGTCCGCCGCACCGCCACCGCCGAGGCCGCCGAGCTCCTCACCGACCTCGCGGCCCAGGGCGTACGCACCGTCGCCTTCGTCCGCTCGCGCCGCGGCGCCGAACTGATCTCCCTCATCGCCCAGGACCGCCTCGCCGCCATCCCCGCCCCCCGGCGCCCGGAGAACGGCGGCGGGACCGACGGCACCGACGGCACCGAGGACGCTGGCGAGACGCCTTCGGGGGCGGGGGCTGGGGC
>NZ_JADKMA010000296.1 GCF_017676365.1 Streptomyces oryzae | reverse complement strand
CCCCTCACCCCCGCCCGCTTCCTGGCCAACCTGCGCGGCGCCTGGTCCCGCACCCACCTCCGCATCCCCGCCGACCCACTGGACGCCGAACGGCAACTGTGCTGAGCGGGTTCTTCGTACGGAGCTCCCTCTCGGCCCAGGCGCTCACCAGCACGCGGCCGGCGCCCGCAACGATCGGCCGCCCACCAGGCCGGCGAGGACGCCGGCCTGGTGCCTTGACTCAGACATGAAGCCATGAGGGCGGCACAGAAACCACAGCGGGTCCCGGCGATCTTCGCGGTTATACTCCCGGGCAGCGTCGCGTGCCGGTGGCGGATGGATCGTCAGGCATGGAGGCGTCGTATCGAAAGGTGGCTACGGCCATTCCCACCCCGATTTCACAGAAGATCACGCTTTACCCCGCCGAGGACCGGTTCTCCGGCCCCCGACCCGCCGTCCTCGTCCTGCCCGGCGGCGGCTTCCGGGAACTCCCACCGCACGAAGGCGAAGGCTACGCGCGCTGGCTGTCCGGCCTCGGCATCCACGCCTTCGTCCTGTCCTACCGGCTGCTGCCGGACCGGTTCCCGGCCCCGCTCGAAGACGCCCGGGCCGCGTTGGACCACATCCGCAACGGCGACCACGGCCTCGACACCGGCCGGGTCGGCGTCATCGGATCGAGCGCGGGCGGCCAACTCGCCGGCCTGCTGATGACCGGCCGCATCCTGTCCATCGAAGAGGGCGTCACCGACCCGCCCCGACCGGACTTCGCGATCCTGGCCTACGCGCTGGCCGACCTCGACCTACTGCCACCGCCGGTGGTCGAGAACCTGCTCGGCGACCTGCTGCCCATCAAGGACGAGCTGTCCCCGGCCAAGCACGTGGACGCGTCGGTGTGCCCGACCTTCGTATGGGCCACCGCCCAGGACCCGCCGGGCCTGCCCAACGCCCTGGAGTGGACCCGGGCGCTGGCGGCCGCCGCCGTACCGGTGGAGTTGCACGTCTACCCGGGCGGCAGCCACGGCATCGGCCTGGCCGACGGCGTGGAATACGGCGGCGAGCCGCACAAGTTCATCGCGCGCGAGCCGCACACCGCGTCCTGGACGACCGCGTGCGCGGCCTGGCTGCGGCGGGAGGGCGTACTTGCCGGCTGACCGCGTCACCGCCTGGGGCGCAGAACTGCGGCGGGTGCACGGCAAGCTGCGCAATGCGCTGGCGCTGGCGCGGGCGGGACTGGACGGCGGCGACCCTGCCGACGCCGCCACCGACCTGCTGTTGTTCTGCCACGGGTTCTGCGCTGCCCTGACCGGCCACCACCGCGCCGAGGACGGTTCGCTCTTCCCTGAACTGGTGCGGGCGCGACCCGACCTGGCGCCGGTGGTGGCGAAGCTGGCTCAGGACCACAACATGATCGAGCACCTCATCGGTGGATTGCGGAAAGCGGTGGCCGACTCGGCCGACCCGGAGGTGGCACACCGCCACCTGGACGGGATCGAGGCGGTGATGGAGACGCACTTCACGTACGAGGAGAAGCAACTGGGAGCGGTGCTGGACGGCATGGACGCCGACTTCGACCGCACCGAGATCTTCGGCCCGATCAGCTGAGCCGCGTCCCGGTCGCGCCGCCCGCCGACGGCGCGACCGGAAACCCCACCCGGGTTCGAGCGGAACCGCCACCGCCTCGGCCGGGCGCGGTGATGAGTCCGGCTTGCGACAGGCTCCGCACATCACCGGCCGGGCAGCTCCCAGGTCCCGCTCAGCGCCGGGCGCGGCGCAAGGCGCGGGTCATCACTGGGGGGAGCAGGTCGGCGGCGAGGCGGCGGGCCGCGGCGGCGCGGGGGGCGGGCTTGCCGGAAGCGGCAGCAGTGGCCGCCGCGGGGGGAGCGTGCCGGGAGACGGGCAGGCTCGGCGGATCGGCCTTGCGGGCACCCACCAGCAACAGCCGTTGCCCCGCCACCTCCTGCCACTGCAGCCAGCACTTGCCGCGGGCCCGCAGCTCCGCGTGGAGCGCGTCCTGCCAGGGCCGGGGCTCGCCCCAGGTGCCGTAGAACTTGTGGCTGGAGACGCACACCGGCCGCAGCCCGCTCTCCAGCACGGCCTGCCAGGTGGCGCAGGCGACGCCGGGTGTGTGGTCGGAGCGGTAGTCGTCCAGGACGACGAGCCCTTCGGGAGCGAGCACGTCCCGCGCTGCGGCGATGTCCCCGTGCACGTGCTCGTACAGATGCGAGGCGTCCACATGGACGAAGCGGCAGCTGCCGTCCGCGACCTCGTCGGGCACCACTGACGTGGGGGCCTGCATGATCACCGGCAGCTCGTCGTGGAACGACAGATAGTTGGCCTCGAAGGCGCGCCGGGTGAGCGTCGAGTAGGAGCGCTCCATCTCGCGCTCGTTGGCCTTGTCGGGTGCGGCCTCGGGGTCGTCGAACAGATCGCAGACGGTGAAGCGTTCCTCGGGGGCGTTCAGATAGCCGCCCATGAGTACGGCGCTCTTGCCCATGTAGGCGCCCATTTCCAGCAGGTCACCGCGGTGTTCGCGGTCCCGCTGCCGGCTCAGGAACCAGTCGAAGAGGATGAGGTCGGTGCGGTAGAACCAGCCGGGCACCTCGTCGAAGGTCCTGGGCCGGGGCAGACCCTGGGTCGCGGCCGGGGGAGCCTGACCGGACGTGGCTGTGGTCGTCATGGGGAGGGGGTCTCCTTGGGACGGGGCGTTCGTGGGGTCCTCGGCCCTGTATAGGGGCCCGCGGCGGCGCGGCGCACTCCCGGGCGCCGCCGATCGGCAGAGCTTCGGCGCCTCGCCGTCCGCGGGCCATCGGAAGTTCAGCCGACGTTCCGTGCCCCGTCCGCCCCGCGGACCGCACCCGCCGCGGGCCAACCGCCGAGGTCCCGGCCGGCGACGCCGGACACACCCGGCACGCCCGGAATGCCCGATACGCCCGACGTCATCGCCCCCGGCGCCATCGCTCCCGGAACCATCGCCCCCGATACGCTCGCCCCCGCGCCCACCGCGGTGGGCGCGGCCGGCGCCCCGGCCCCCGGCTCCGTACCGGCGCCCGCACCCGACGGGTGCGGCACCATGGCCTCCGGCGCCGCCCCGTCCGGCCCGGCCGCGTCCGGCGCCGTACCGTCGGGGCGTGCCGGACGGCCGCGCAGCCAGCCGGGGAAGGGCGGTTCGACCAGCGGCCACAGCACCTTGCGTACGTGCGGCAGCCCCAGCAGCACCGCGAGGCCGCAGGCCAGCACCGTGGTGCCCACCACCGCCAGCAGGCCGCCCGTGAGCACGGCCTGATAGCCACCGGCCTTCTCGACGGCCTTGACCACGAGCCCGTGCAGCAGGAACGGGTAGAGCGCACAGGCCCCCAGCACGGTGTATCCGGTCCGGTGCGCGGGCACGAGCGCGAGGAACGCGGCGACGAGCACCGCACCGACGGCGAACAGCCCGACACGTACTCCCACATACAGCAGCGGCGGCAAACCCAGCTCATGGGCGCCCGCCTCCATCAGCAGCCACTCGCGGCTCACCAGTGGCGCCGCCCACCAGGCACCGGCCGCGGCGGCGGCCATCACCGGCAGCGCCCATCTGCGCGCCGCACGGTTGCGCAGCGGACGCAGCTGGTCGGCGCGCAGCCGCAGGCCCAGCACGAACCAGGGCCAGTACATCAGCAGCTGTGGCAGCGCGAGTTCGTCCCCCAGCTCCGTGAACCCGGCGGCGACGGACAGCGCGGCCGCGAAGAACACCGGCCAGCGCACGGCGCGCCACACGGGCGCGGTCAGCCGCCAGACGAACAGCGCGGCCAGGAACCAGCACACAAAAGCCGGCCGGGTCGGCGTGACGGTGAACGGCCGGTCCCACAGGAGAGTGTGCACCCCCGCGTAAGCCGCCTCGAAGACGAGGTAGGGCACCAGTACGTGGGTGAGCAGCCGGCGGATCTGGTCCGGCCGCCCGGTGAAGCTCCGGGAGAGATGGCCGCACAGCAGTGCCAGCGCGGGGATGTGGAAGGAGTACACCAGCAGCGAGGCGGCCTCGACGCCGCGCATCGCGTCGGCGACGGGCGCCCAGTTGTGGCCCAGGACGACGAGGACGACCAGCAGGAAGCGCGCGTTGTCGAGAAACGGGTCACGCCCGCTCGGCCGTCCCCCCAGCGCCGATGCTCCGCCGGACCGCCGCACCCGCGCCCGCGCCCGCACGCCGGTACGCGCCCCCGTCGCCTCCCCACCCGTACGGCCGCTGCCGCTTCCCGCCAGGGCACTCCTCCCGCCTCCGGTACGGCCGCCTCCCGTCAGGCCGTCGCCGGTGCGGCCTTCCCCGTGCTGGCTGCCGCCGGCCGGCCGGCCGCCGCGCGGGCGCCGGGTGCCCGAGGACGGCGGCGCCGGCGCCGGGGCGGGGAACGCGGAGCCCGCGCCGGGCGGTTGCGGTCCCGGGTGGGCTCCGTCGAGGCTGCCGTCCGCCGGGGCGGGGAAACGGTGCGCGGAGTGGCTGGGGTGTGCCGACTGCGCGAAGGGGCCGACGGCCGACGCCGCCGCGTCCCGCGCGGGCGGGCCCTTCTCGAAGGCGCCCTTCACGAAGGGGTCGGCGGAGGTGTCGATGGAGGTGCCGATCGAGGTGTCGGTGAACGTGTCGGTGTACGCGTCGGTGAAGGTGTCGGTGAAAGGGTCCCAGGCCATCACGCCGTCCTTGGCTCACTCGTTCCGGGCGAGCTTTCCCGGCGCCGCGACCGGTTCAGACCGGGCACCGGTGGCTCGATGAGGGGCCGCGCGAGCCGCCGTACGGGCGCGGTCGACAGCAGTACGGCGACGGCGGCTCCGCAGGCCGTCAGCAGGGCGGCACCGAAGGGGCCCAGCGGGCGCAGCGGTGCGTCCCAGCCGTAGGCGTGCGCGGCAGAGGTCAGCAGTCCGTGCAGCAGATAGGGGTACAACGTCACGGCCCCGAGTCCGGCCAGCCACCGGGTGCGCCGGGGCACCAGGGCCAGAAAGGCGCCGGTCATCAGCGCCGCCACCGCGAACAGGCCGAGCCGTACCAGCAGATACGGCAGGATGCTCACGCCCAGCCCGGCCTGCCCGTAGCTCATCCACAGCCAGTGCACATCGGTGCCCGGCGCCACCGCGTACGCCGCGGCGCCGCCCGCCACCAGCACCGGCGCAGCGCACCACCGCAGTACGCGGCTCTCCCGCAGCCGTGCGAAGTGGGCGGGCCGCAGGGCCAGTCCGAGCACGAACCACGGCAGGAACATCAGCACCCTGGGCAGCGCCAGGTCGTACCCCATGGTGGAGGTGCCCGCCGCCAGCGAGACGAGCGCGGCGACCGGCACCGGCCAGGGGATCACCCGCCACAGCGGCACCGTCAGCCGCCAGACGAACAGCGCGGCCAGGAACCAGCACACGAACGTGGGCTCCGTGAGGGTGAGCCGGAACGGCTTGCCCCAGGCGGCGGCCTCCACCGCGCTGTAGAGGACCTCGAAGACGAGATAGGGCACCAGCACCCCGGCCACCAGCTTGCGCAGCTGCGCGGGCCGTGCGGTGAAACCGCGCGAGAAGTAGCCGCTCAGCAGGATGAAGGCGGGCATATGGAAGGCGGAGATCCACAGGTAGCCCGCCTTGACGGTGCGGGAGCCCTCCACCAGCCCCATCGGCCAGGTGTGGCCGATGACGACGAGCACGATGAGCAGGAACTTCGCGTTGTCGAGAAACGGATCCCGCTCTGGCCTCCCCCGCCCCTCCGGCC
>NZ_JADKMA010000295.1 GCF_017676365.1 Streptomyces oryzae | reverse complement strand
CCCCCTCCCCTTTCCCCCTCCTCCCGTAAGGACTGATCCACATGGCAACGGCGCCATCCCCGCTCCGTACCGTCGCGGGAAATCTCTGTCTCGGCTCGGCCCCGGACTCCTGGGGAGTCTGGTTCCCCGAGGACGAGCACCAGGTCCCCTACACCCGCTTCCTCGACGAACTGGCGCAGGCCGGCTACACCTGGCTGGAGCTCGGGCCCTACGGCTACCTCCCCACCGACCCGTCCGTCCTGGCCGAAGAGCTGGCCGTGCGCGGGCTGCAGGTCTCCGGCGGTACCGCCTTCGGGGCGCTGCACCGTCCCGAGGTGTGGGACGAGATGCTGGCCCACGTCCGGCAGGTGGCAGAACTCACAGCTGCCGCAGGCGCGCACCATCTCGTGCTGATCCCGCCCATGTACCGGGACGAGAAGACCGGTGAGTTCACCGAGTCGCCCGAGCTGACCGCCGAGCAGTGGGCCGGCTTCGGCCGGAACGCCGACCGGCTCGGTAAGCTTTTGCTCGACGAGTACGACATCCGGCTGGTCCTCCACCCGCACGCGGACAGCCACATCCAGACGCAGCCCGAGATCGAGCGGCTGCTCAACGAGTCCGACAGCAGGTACACGAATCTGTGTCTGGACACGGGTCACGTCGCGTACGGCGGCGGTGACAACCTCGATCTCGTGCGCCGCTTCGGCGAGCGGGTCGGCTATGTGCACATCAAGCAGATGGACCCGGCGGTGCTGGCGCAGGTGGCCGCCGAGAAGCTCTCCTTCGGCGAGGCCGTCAAGCGAGGTGTGTGCGTGTCGCCGCCCGAAGGTGTGCCGAAGCCGGCCGAGGTGGTGGATGTGCTCTCCCGGCTCGACGCCGAGCTGTTCGTCATCGTGGAGCAGGACCTGTACCCCTGCGCTCCCGAGGTGCCGCTTCCCATCGCGGTGCGCACCCGTGAGCACCTGGCCGCCTGCGGCCTGACCGGAACCCGCCGTCCGAACAACAACCGGTAGGAGGCCGCCATGGATGTCAGAGACGACGCGACCAGAGACGACGCGAACCCGGCGCCCACAGCGCCCTCCACGAAGATCGACGACACGCACGAGGCACCGCCCACCGTCCGGCGGCGGCTGCGGCTCATCACGATGATCGCCACCTTCGGCGGTCTCCTCTTCGGCTACGACACCGGCGTCATCAACGGCGCGCTGCCGTACATGACCGACGACCTGGGCCTGACCCCCGCCACCGAGGGCATGGTCACCAGCTCGCTGCTGCTGGGTGCGGCACTCGGCGCGGTCACCGGCGGACGGCTCTCGGACGCACGGGGACGGCGGAAGAACATTCTGCTGCTGGCCGCGGTGTTCTTCATCGGCGCGCTGGGCTGCTCCCTCGCCCCCAATACCGAGGTCATGATCGTGGCCCGGTTCATGCTCGGCCTCGCGGTCGGTGGAGCGTCGGTGACGGTGCCCGTCTACCTCGCCGAGGTCTCCCCGGCCGAGCGCCGCGGTGCGCTGGTCACCCGCAACGAGCTGATGATCGTCACCGGCCAGCTGCTCGCCTTCTCCTGCAACGCGGCGCTCGCCCAGGTGGGCGGCGAGTCCGGCGGTGTGTGGCGCTGGATGCTGGTGCTGGCGACCCTGCCGGCCGTGGTGCTCTGGTTCGGCATGCTGGTCATGCCGGAGAGCCCGCGCTGGCTGGCCTCCAAGGGCCGCTTCCCGGACGCGCTCAAGGTGCTCCAGCAGGTCAGGTCGCAGGCGCGCGCCGAGGCCGAGCTGAGCGAGGTCACCGCGCTGGCCGTCAAGGACGAGGAGCAGAAGCTCGGCGGCTGGAAGGACATGAGGGCCACCCCGTGGGTGCGGAAGCTGATGTTCGTGGGCTTCGGCATCGCGATCGTGCAGCAGATCACGGGTGTGAACACGATCATGTACTACGGCACCCAGATCCTCACCGAGGCCGGTTTCGAGTCGAACAACGCGCTGGTGGCGAACATCGCCAACGGTGTGATCTCGGTGCTCGCGACGTTCGTGGGCATCTGGCTGCTGGGCCGCGTCAACCGCCGCCCGATGCTGATGACCGGGCAGCTGGGAACCACCGCGGCGCTGCTGCTGATCGGCGTCTTCTCACTGACCATGGACTCCGGCATGGGACGCGCCTTCGCGGTGCTGGCCATGACCATCACCTTCCTCGCCTTCCAGCAGGGCGCGATCTCGCCGGTGACCTGGCTGATGCTCTCGGAGATCT
Source organism: Streptomyces oryzae (assembly GCF_017676365.1). Lineage (GTDB taxonomy): Bacteria > Actinomycetota > Actinomycetes > Streptomycetales > Streptomycetaceae > Streptomyces > Streptomyces oryzae. The sequence continues at coordinate 3,610 of NZ_JADKMA010000295.1, read as the reverse complement.
TCCCGACGCGGATGCGCGGCTTCGGGATGGGGGTCGCGGCCGTGGTGCTGTGGCTGACCAACTTCGTGATCGGGCTGGTCTTCCCCTCCCTGGTCTCCGGGATCGGGGTCTCCAACACCTTCTTCCTGTTCGTGGTGGCGGGCCTGTTCTCCTTCGCCTTCGTGAAGCTGTTCGTCCCCGAGACCAAGGGGCGCACTCTCGAACAGCTCGAGGACGATCTGCGCGCCCGCTTCTCCTGATCCCTCCCCCGTCTGTCCCGTCCCCGGGAGCACCGTCGGCCGACACCGGCCGGCGGCGCGCCCCGGGGACCGTAGAAAGGAATCCCCCATGACTGTGCGCGTAGGGGTCATCGGCGCCGGAATGATCGGCCAGGACCACATCCGCCGGCTCACCGATGTCGTCGCGGGCTCCCAGGTCACGGCGGTCACCGACATCGACAGCAGCCGCGCTGCCGAGACGGCCGCCCGGGTCGGCGCCCGCGCCCTGCCCGACGGTCCGGCGCTGATCGCCGACGACGACGTCGATGCCGTACTCGTCACTTCCTGGGGCCCCACCCATGCCGAGCACGTACTGAACGCGATATCGGCGGGCAAGCCCGTCTTCTGCGAGAAGCCGCTCGCCACCACAGCGGAGGACTGTCTGCGCATCGTCGAGGCGGAGTGCGCGTACGGCCGCCGGCTGGTGCAGGTGGGCTTCATGCGCCGCTACGACGCCGGGTACCGGCAGCTGAAGGGGGTGCTGGACGGCGGCTCCATCGGCACCCCGCTGATGGTGCACTGCGCCCACCGCAACCCCACCGTGCCGGACTCCTATCACTCCGCCATGGCGGCGCAGGACACGGCCGTGCACGAGATCGACGTACTGCGCTGGCTGCTGGGCGACGAGATCGTCTCGGCCCAGGTGATCACCCCGCGCGCGACCAGCAGGCGGTTCGAGCACCTCAAGGACCCGCAGATCATGCTGTTCGAGACGGCGCAGGGGGTGCGCATCGATCTGGAGGTCTTCGTCAACTGCCAGTACGGCTACGACATCCAGTGCGAGACCGTCGGTGAGACGGGACTCGCCAGGCTGCCCGACCCGGCGGCCGTCGGCGTCCGCACCGCGGGGCAGCACGGTACGGCTGTGCTCCAGGACTGGAAGGGCCGGTTCGCCGACGCCTTCGACACCGAGTTCCGCGAGTGGATCGCGTCCGTCGAGGCGGGCGGTGCGCCCACAGGACCGTCCGCCTGGGACGGCTACGCCGCCACCGTCATCACGGACGCCACGGTCCGTTCGCTCGAGTCGGACCAGCAGCCCGTGACCGTCGACATGAAGCCCCGGCCCGCCCTCTACGGAGGCCCCGCATGAAGATCGCGCTCGACCCGTACATGCTCCGCGCGCTGCCGCTGGACGAGATGGTCCGCACGGTCGCCGAACTCGGTTACCCCTACATCGAGTTGTCGCCGCGGGACGACTTCATGCCGTTCTTCCTGCACCCGCGGGCCGACGACGAACGCGTCGCCGAGCTGAAGGGCGCGCTGCGCCGGCACGGTGTGCAGCTCTCCTCCGTGCTGCCGCTGTACAAGTGGTCCTCGCCCGACGAGACCGAACGGCAGGCCGCCGTTCGCTACTGGAAGCGGATGATCGAGGTCACGGCCGAGCTCGAATGCCCGCTGATGAACTCGGAGTTCAACGGCCGCCCGGAGCGGGCAGCCGAGAGCGAGGCCGCGTTCTGGCGCTCCATGGAGGAGCTGCTGCCCGTCTTCGAACGCGAGGGCATCGCCCTCAACCTGGAGGCGCACCCCGACGACTTCTGCGAGGAGAACGCCCCCGCGGTCGACCTCGTACGGGCCATCAACAAGCCCTGGGTGGGCTACCTCTACTGCGCCCCGCACTCCTTCCATCTCTCCGGGCCCGCGCAGACCGGTGCCGACATCGCGGCGATGCTGCGCTACGCGGGCGACAAGCTCCGGCATGTGCACATCGCGGACACCTTCAACCACAAGGGCTCGTCCGGGCTGCGCTACATCCTCAACCCCCCGGGCACCCCGGCCCGTATCCACCAGCATCTGGACATCGGCCAGGGCGAGGTCGACTGGGACGCCTTCTTCGGCACCCTGCGCGAACTCGGCTTCGACGGCGTCGCCACCGCCTGCGTCTTCGCCTGGGAGGAGCGGGCCCGCGAGTCGTCCGCCATGATGCTGGAGCGGATCACCAAGGAGCTGGCCGCCTGAGGCGGTGCGGCGAGCACGGTCCGGGGGCCCTGGGGGAGGGAGCGGCCCGCCCCTCCCCCAGGGAGCGCATCCTGCGGCGGAGCTCAGCCGTCTCTCAGGCGGAGTAGAAGTGCCAGCCCTGGCGCTGTGAGGGGTGGTCGCCCCACATCCGCTTGAGGTCGATGTAGGTGTCCCCTTCGCCGCGTGCGGTCAGCGCCAGGTCCTCGTCGCGGTAGGAGACGATGCCGTAGTCGGGGTTCTGCGGATCGGTGCCGGGAACGGGCTCCAGGAGCCACCACTGGTCCTTGTTGCGGGTCGAGCCGGAACAGTCGCGGAGGTAGACGATGCTGTTCTCCCCGTTCTCATTGGTGGCGCAGGCCCCGGCGGAGCTCTGCAGCTGATAGACCGGCCGTCCGTTGGAGGTGGCGACCTGGACGAAGCGCCAGGTGGTCTTCCAGTCCTTGCCGGCAGTGGCGGGGTAGACCTGAAGGTAGGTGCCCGGGTTCCCCTTGGTGTCGTCGGGGATCATGTAGTTGCCGGTCACCTGGCTGACCGCGGTGAACTCCCCCGAGGGCACGGCCCGAGTCGAGGAGTCGGCAGCGGCAGGCGCGGCGGCCAGAGCGGTGCCGGTGAGTGCCGCGGCGGCGACGGCGGTCAGGATCCTGCGGGCGGCGCGAGTGAACATGTCGACTCCATGCAGTAGTAGTACCGACACTGTGCGTTGATGACATTAGGTGCGCCGCACCCGGCGAGGGAGAGGGCCTGGGCCCTGCCTCCGTGCGTTCGAAGTGATCAGGCCAGGGAATGGGCCGTCAGCAGTGCGTCACCACCGTCCGGGAGACTCCGCACAGCCGCAGAAAGTCGGCAGATTCCGTTCGCACAGGTTCGGCGTCCGCACCGTCCACGCCGACGAGTAGGGTGCGGCAGCATGTTCGAGATGTTCCAGCGGTTCCGCCGGCAGCCCAGCGCTCCCCCGCCGCACGAACCGCCCCTGTCCACCCACCAGTTGTGGCTGGTCTCCCTGTCAGCGCCGGTCAACCGCGGCCGGGAGGCCTCGCGCACCACCCTGTACCCCTTCCGGCAGCGCGACGACGCCGAGGCGGAGCGCTGGCTGCGGGAGGAGTGGGAGATCCCGGACCGCGACGAACTGCTGGGCAGGCTGGAGGGCTTGCTGAGGAACGGCTACCGCGCCTCGCTGCGCGCGCAGACCGGAACCGACCCGCTGGCCTGGGACGTGGCCCTCTACGTCGATGTCGTCCGCAAGGGCTACGCCGCGGGCCACCTGGACGCCGCGACCGCCTGGCAGTTGCTGCACGCCACCGTCAAACCCACGGTGGCCGCCTACGACTCGTGGCAGGCGTTCGCCGCGGATTATCTACTGGTGCGCAAAGTGTGGATGGAGGGCCTGCGCGCCACCC
>NZ_JADKMA010000294.1 GCF_017676365.1 Streptomyces oryzae | reverse complement strand
GGGTGCCCGTCAGGGGTGCGGGGAGGGGCCGGTCGACCCGCGTACCACCAGCTGCACAGGCAACCGGGCCGCCTCCACCCGCTGACCGTCCAGGACGGCGAGCAGGGCTCGCATGCCGGCCCTCCCCACCTGCTCGGCGGGCAGCCGTACGGTCGTCAACTCCGGTTCCACCGCAGTGGCGAGGGCGACGTCGTCCACGCCGGTCACCGACACATCCTCCGGCACCCGCAGCCCCAGCCGTCGCGCGGCCTTCAGCGCGCCGACGGCGAGCAGGTCGTCGTCGCATACGAGTGCGGTCGGCGCCCCGTCCCGCGAGGGGGCAGCGGTCAGCACCCGCGTCGCGGCCTCGAGTCCGTCTGCCACGCTGAGCGCCGCGCGTTCGGTGCGTACGAGGGCCGCGCTGCTCGCGCGCAGTTCCTCGTGCAGCGCGTCGGCCCGCGCCTCGAAGGTCCAGGAGTCCACGGCGGCCGCGATATGGGCGATCCTGTGGTGGCCCAGTTCCCGCAGATGGGCCACCACCTGGCGCATGCCGTCGGCCAGGTCGATGTTGACGGTGGCGTCGCCGCTGCCCTCGTCGGCGTCCAGCATCACCAGGGGCAGCCCTTCGCCGCGCAGTGCCGCGAGGGCTTCGGGGGCCATGGAGGAGGCGATGACGCCGTCGAGCGCGGTGCGGGCCGAGGCGAAGGGGTCGGGGGCCGCGTTGATGCCTTCGGGGGAGGGGTAGAGGACGATGCCGAAGTCGTGTGCGCGGGCGACCTCGACAGCGCCCCGGTGGACGGTGGCGAAGAAGTCGTTGGTGAGCGCGGGGACGACCAGCAGCGCGGTGCGGGTGCGGCCCAGGCGCAGGGTGCGGGCCGCGAGGTTGGGGCGGTAGCCCAGTTCGCGGGCCGCGGCGCGGACGGCCTCGGCGGTGCGGGCCGAGACCCGGCCCTCCCATTTGCCGCCGAGTACGAGCGAGACGGTGGCCTGTGAGACGCCTGCCGCTCCGGCCACGTCGTGACCGGTGGGCCGGCTGCGGCGGCTTCCGGCGGCACGGTCGTCACCGGCGGCTGCGTGCTGTCCTGGCACCGAAAACTCCTTCACCGCTGCTGCCCTGGCATGGTACGTATAACGAGGTCAGTTATACGTAAAACGTCGAGAGGGGTGGGGATGGCGACGGGCTACGCCGAGCTGCTGCGGGCCAGGCACGCGATGCGCCTGCTGGCGGGGACGCTGATGGGCAGGCTGCCGAATGCCACGGGTCCGATCGCCATCGCGCTGTTCATCCGCGCCGCGGGCGGCAGCATGGCGCTGGCCGGTGCCCTCTCGGCGGTCTACGGCCTGGCCACCGCGTTCGGCCAGCCGATGCTGGGGCGGCTGGTGGACCTGTACGGGCAGCCGCGGGTGATGCTGCCCGCAGCCGTGGTCTCCGCCGCCGGCGCGGCCACGCTGGCGCTGACGGGGATCGGCTCGCTGCCGCTCGCCTATGGGTGCGTACTGGTCTTCGGCCTGTTCACGCCCCCGCTGGAGGGCGGGCTGCGGGCGCTGTGGCCGACCGTGCTGCGGCGCGAGGAGCAGGTGCACAGCGCGTACGCGCTGGACGCGGTCGCCCAGGAGGTGATGTTCGCGGCCGGGCCGTTGCTGGTCACGCTGCTGGTCGCCGGGTGGAGCGAGGCCGCGGCGCTGCTGGTGGTCAACGCGCTGGGGGTGCTGGGCGCCCTCTCGGTGGTCGTCTCGCCGCCGTCCCGCCGCTGGCGCTCCTCGCCCCGTAAACCGCACTGGCTGGGAGCGCTGCGCTCACCGGGGCTGAAGGTGCTGCTGGCCTCGTTCTTCTTCGTGGGGCTGGCACTGGGCACCTTCGCGCTGGCCGCGGTCTCCTACGCCGGTGACCACGGCGACAAGCTGATCTCCACCTATCTGCTGGCAGCGCAGGGCGCCGGTGCCCTGGTGGGCGGGGTCGGCTACGGGGCGCGGGGCTGGCCGGGCAGCCACGAGGGGCGGCTGCGGGTGCTGGTGGGCCTGTTCGCCGCCGGCAACCTGCCGCTGGTCCTGGTGCCGGGGGTGCCGGTGATGGTGGTGCTGGGCGGCCTCTCCGGGCTCTTCCTGGCCCCCGCGCTGGCCTGTGCCTTCGTGGTGGTGGACCGGCACGCGCCGTCCGGCACGGTGACGGAGGCGTTCTCCTGGCTGGTGACCACATTCGGGGTGGGGGCGGCCGTGGGCACCGCCGCGGTGGGCTCGGTCATCGAGTGGGGCGGCACCGGATCGGGCTTCGGCCTGGCCGGGGCAGGCGGGCTGGCGGCGCTGGCCGTCATCGTGGCGGCACGCCGGTTCCTGCTGCCGCCGGACGGCCCGGCGCGCGCCGGAGTGGTGGCGGGCTCGCTGCCCTCGCCGGAGCCCGGCGCCGGACCCGAGGCCGCCACGGCGGCTCAGTCGGGCGGTGAGGGCGAGCTCCGGCCGGGCCTTCCGCACACCGGAACCGGACGTCAGGGGCGTCCGCCAGGTGCGGAAACTGATCGGACCGGGTGTCCCGAACCCGGTTTCAGATCCTCCACGTAGGCGTACTGTTCAGGCATGGACCGCCGAATCTTCGGGCTGGAGAACGAGTACGGCGTCACATGTACGTTCCGGGGCCAGCGTCGGCTGTCCCCCGACGAGGTGGCGCGGTACCTCTTCCGCCGTGTTGTGTCATGGGGCCGCAGCAGCAATGTGTTTCTGCGGAACGGCGCGCGCCTCTATCTGGACGTGGGCTCGCACCCGGAGTACGCCACTCCGGAATGCGACAGCGTGACCGAGCTGGTCACTCACGACAAGTCGGGTGAGCGCATTCTCGAGGGCCTCCTCGTCGATGCCGAACGCCGTCTGCACGAGGAGGGCATCGCGGGCGACGTCTATCTCTTCAAGAACAACACCGACTCGGCAGGCAACTCCTACGGCTGCCACGAGAACTATCTGGTGGCCCGGCACGGGGAGTTCTCCCGGCTGGCGGATGTGCTCATCCCGTTCCTGGTGACGCGGCAGCTGGTGTGCGGCGCCGGCAAGGTGCTGCAGACCCCGCGCGGGGCCGTCTACTGCGTCAGCCAGCGTGCCGAGCACATCTGGGAGGGCGTCAGCTCCGCGACGACGCGCTCCCGCCCGATCATCAACACCCGCGACGAACCGCACGCGGACGCGGAGCGGTACCGCAGGCTGCACGTCATCGTCGGCGACTCGAACATGTCGGAGACGACGATGCTGCTCAAGGTCGGCGCCACCGATCTGGTGCTGCGCATGATCGAGGCCGGCACCGTGATGCGGGACCTGACGCTGGAGAACCCGATCCGGGCGATCCGCGAGGTCAGCCACGACATCACAGGGCAGCGCAAGGTGCGGCTGGCCAGCGGTCGGGAGGCGTCCGCGCTGGAGGTGCAGCAGGAGTACTTCGACAAGGCGCTGGATTTCTGCGACCGGCGCGGCATCCGCACCGGCCGGGTCGAACAGGTGCTTGAGCTGTGGGGCCGTGCCCTGGAGGCGGTGCGCACCCAGGAGCTGGACAAGATCAACACCGAGATCGACTGGGTGATGAAGTACCAGCTCATCGAGCGGTACCGGAACAAGAACAACATCACGATGTCCCACCCGAGGATCGCCCAGATAGACCTCGCCTACCACGACATCCACCGCCGCCGCGGTCTCTACTATCTGCTGGAGCGCAGCGGCAAGGCGGCCCGCATCTGCAACGACATCAAGATTTTCGAGGGTAAGTCGGTGCCGCCGCAGACGACGCGGGCCCGGCTGCGCGGCGACTTCATCCGCAGGGCGCAGGAGCAGCGCCGGGACTTCACCGTCGACTGGGTGCATCTCAAGCTGAACGACCAGGCGCAGCGCACGGTGCTGTGCAAGGACCCGTTCCGGTCGGTGGACGAGCGGGTGGAAAAGCTCATCGCGGGGATGTGACCGATGACGACGACGTAAGGTGAGCGATGAGCTGACGCGGCGTCCGAAAGCTTCACCAAGGGCGGTCCCGGGCTTCCGGGGCCGCCCTTCGCCGTGTGTGTCAGCGTCAGTTGACCGGTGCCGGTCGGCGCCGTGTCGTGCGCGGCGGCGGCCTCGTTGCTGGGTCGTAGGCTGTCAGGACCACACGAAGATTCCTAAACCCGCGAGTGGGACTCAATGTTGTATTTCTCCGGGGGCTCGACCCCCCGTACTCCCCGAGCCTTCCGGAAGCCGCGCCGGACGCGTACGCGCCGCCTCGCCGTCCTGCTGGCCGTTCCGCTGCTGGCCGTCTCGGCGGCGGCCTGCGGCGACGACGGCTCCGACAACAAGGGCAGCCCTCCGACGGTGAGCGGGTCCTGGGGCAAGAAGCCCAAGATCGACAAGGGTGAGGGCGACCCGCCCTCCGAGCTCAAGACCAAGGTGCTCAAGAGCGGCGACGGACAGACGGTCCGCAAGGGCGACGCGGTCAGCGCGCACTACGTGGGCCAGCTGTGGAACGGCAAGGAGTTCGACAGCAGCTGGAAGCGGCAGATGCCCGCCACCTTCCAGATCGGCACCGGCAAGGTCATCAAGGGCTGGGACGAGGCGCTGGTCGGCAAGAAGACCGGCAGCCGGGTCGAGATCGTCGCCCCGCCGAACAAGGGCTACGGCAAGAAGGGGCAGCCGCCGACGATCCCCGGCAACTCCACGCTGGTCTTCGTCGTCGACCTGGAGAAGATCGCCCCGAGCGAGATCGACGGCAAGCCCGTGGACAAGCCGCAGAACCCGCAGCTGCCCAAGGTGAGCACGAAGGTCGAGAAGAACAAGGCGCCGACCGTCCAGATGCCCAAGGGCAAGGAGACGGCGCCGGACAAGCTGATCAGCGAGACCATCGTCCAGGGCGACGGCAAGAAGGTCGGCGCGAACAGCACCATCCTGACCCACTTCACCGCCAAGACCTGGAAGGGCGGCAAGCAACTGGACGACACCTGGGCGCAGAACGGGGCGCCGCAGGAGATCCCCGTCGCCCAGATCCCCGGCTGGAAGGACGGGCTGAAGGGCGTCAAGGCCGGCAGCCGCGTGGTGATCTCGGTGCCGCAGAAGGAGTTCCCCAAGGAGCAGCGGAAGCAGTTCAAGGACGGGGTCGTCTTCTCGGTGGATGTGCTCGACGTGAAGTGACCTCTTCCGTGGCAGACTGGCGCGGTTGTCCCGCAGATACGTTCGTAGGAGCAATTTCGTGAGCATCGACAAGCCCGAGGTCGACTTCCCCGAGGGCGAGCCGCCGTCCGACCTGGAGATCCAGGACCTGTGGGAGGGCGACGGGCCCGAGGCCAAGGCCGGGGACAACGTCTCCGTGCACTACGTGGGCGTCTCCTTCTCCACGGGTGAGGAGTTCGACGCCAGCTGGAACCGCGGCAAGCCGCTCCAGTTCCAGCTGGGCGCCGGCCAGGTCATCGAGGGCTGGGACAAGGGCGTTCAGGGCATGAAGGTCGGTGGCCGCCGCCGGCTGACCATCCCGCCGCACCTCGCCTACGGCGAGCACGGCGCCGGCGGCGGGCGGATCAAGCCCAACGAGACGCTGATCTTCGTCTGCGATCTCGTCGCGGTCTGACGGCCGCATACCACATCACACGGGAGCCCCGCCGACCGCGGGGCTCCCGGCTTTTGCCTCCCACCGCCCCGGCGGTACGGTCGAGGATCCAGAACAGCAGGAGAGAGGGCACGAGGGAACCCATGGCGATTGCCAAGGCCGAGCGGCTGATGAATCTGGCGCTGTGCCTGCTGGGGGCCCGCCGCCCACTCACCAAGCGCGAGCTGCGCGCGTCGATCGAGGCATACGTCGAGGCCTACGGGCCGGGCGAGGCAGTGGCCTACGGGCCGGGCGAGGCAGTGGCCTATGGGCCGGGCGAGGCGGCAGCCCCCGGCTCCGGTTCGGGGGAGGCGGGTGCGGCC
>NZ_JADKMA010000293.1 GCF_017676365.1 Streptomyces oryzae | reverse complement strand
ACTGACCCCCCACCCCGCCCCGCACCCGGCGAATGACGAGCACTCAGCTGTCGAACCCAACCCCCACCTTGTCCATCGCCTTCAGCCACAGGTTGCGCCGTCCCCCGTGGGCGTCGGAGCGGGCCAGCGACCATTGGGTGAGGCCGATTCCGGCCCACCGCACCGGCTCAGGGGGGAACGGGAGCGGCTTCTTGCGCACCATCTCCAGGGCCGTGCGCTCCGTCCGTTCGCTCGCGAGGAGGTCCAGCATGACCTCGGCGCCGAAGCGGGCGGCGCCGACGCCGAGCCCGGTGAAGCCGGCCGCGTAGCTGACGCGACCGTCCATGGCGGTGCCGAAGAAGGGGGAGAAGCGCGAGCAGGTGTCGATGACGCCGCCCCAGGTGTGGCTGAAGCGGAGCCCCTCCAGTTGCGGGAAGCAGCGGAAGAAGTGCCGGGCGAGCTTGGCGAAGGTCTCGGGACGCTGGTGGTAGTCGCGGGAGATGCGGCTGCCGTAGTGGTAGAGGACGTCGTAACCGCCCCACAGGATGCGGTTGTCGGCGGTGATGCGGAAGTAGTGGAAGTGGTTTGCGCTGTCGCTCAGCCCCTGGCGGTTCTGCCAGCCGATCGCGGCCCGCTGCTCCTCGCTGAGCGGCTCGGTCATCAGCGCGTAGTCGTAGACGGGGACGATGTAGGGCCGCACCCGGCGCAGCAGGGAGGGGAAGGCGTTGGTGCCGAGCGCGATGTGCCGTGCGCGTACCCGGCCGTACGGGGTGGCGACGGCGACCTCGGCGTCGCGGGCGGCCAGCCGGGTGGCCGGGGTGTGCTCGTGGATGCGGACGCCCGCCTGTTCGCAGGCGCGCTTGAGGCCCCAGGCGAGCCGGGCGGGGTTGACCATGGCCACCCCCGTGCGGTCCCAGAGCCCGGCGAGGAAGGTCGGGGAGTCGGCCTCGGCGCGCACGGCGTCGCGGTCCAGCAGGGTCAGTCCCTCGCCCACACCGAGGTCGTGCGCCGCCTGCACCCACTCCTCCAGCTCGGCCACGTGGTGCGGCTCGGTGGCGACGGCGATCTCGCCGGTACGTTCGAAGTCGCAGTCGATGGCGTAGCGGGTGACGGCTTCTTCGATGGCGTCCAGGTTCCGCCGGCCCAGCCGCTCCAGCTCTGCGAGTTCGTCCGGCCAGCGGGCGAGGCCGTTGCCGAGACCGTGGGTCAGCGAGGCGGCGCAGAAGCCACCGTTGCGCCCCGAGGCGGCCCAGCCCACCTCCTCGCCCTCGACGAGCACCACATCGCGCCCGGGGTCGCGCTCCTTGGCGAGCAGCGCGGTCCACAGCCCGCTGTAGCCGCCTCCGACGACCAGCAGGTCGCACTGCTCTTCGCCGACGAGTGCCGGACGGGCGGCCGGGCGGCGGCCGGGATCGTCCAGCCAGAAGGGGGTGGGCCTGGCCTCGGCGAGGGACCGGAGGGCAGCTTGGGTGGCCACAGCATCACCCATGGTTATCGGCTCCTTGGTGAACTTACGAGGTTGAACGCGCGAGTGAGCGAGCGACCGAGTGAATGGCGGCGGTGGCCCGCGGAGGGCCGCCCGCGCTCAGGACTTCTTGCGGCGGTTGGCCGCGAGCTGTCCGCCCAGCACGATGGCGAGCGCCAGCACGAACATCGCCGAGCCGATCACATTGACCTGCACCGGAACCCCGCGCTGTGCCGCGCCCCAGACGAACATGGGGAAGGTCACGGTCGAAGGGCCAGCGTTGAACTGGGTGATGATGAAGTCGTCGAACGACAGGGCGAAGCTGAGCATGGCGCCGGCGGCTATGCCGGGCGCCGCGAGCGGCAGTGTCACCCGCCAGAACGTCTGGAAGGGCCCGGCGTACAGATCGCGTGCGGCCTCTTCCAGGCGGGGGTCCATGGACATCACCCGTGCTTTGACGGCGACCACGACAAAGCTCAGACAGAACATGACGTGCGCGATCAGGATGGTCACGAACCCGAACTGGACGCGGGTGTTGAGGAAGAGCGTGCCCAGCGAGGCGCCCATCACCACCTCGGGCATGGCCATCGGCAGGAAGATCAGCGCATTGGTGGTGCTCTTGCCCCGGAAGCGGTAGCGGGCCAGCGCGAAGGCGGCGAACGTACCGAACGCCGTGGCGATCAGCGTGGCCAGCACCGCGATCTGCAGGCTGAGCCCCAGTGAGCCGCACATGTCGGCGACGCCGCACGGGTCGGTCCAGGCGTCGGTGGAGAAGGTGCGCCAGGCGTAGTTGAAGCGCCCGGCGGGTTTGTTGAAGGAGAACAGCAGGACGACCAGATTGGGCACCAGCAGATACGCCAGGGCAGCGCACCCGACCAGTACGACGGCGTTTCTGCGCAGCCAGCGCACCGGAGAGGCCGGGCCGCGAGCACCGGAGCCGGAACGGGCGGAGGCGTGGACGGTGGTGGACATCAGACCAGCTCCTCCGTTCCCGCCTTGCGCATATAGACACTGACCATGATCAGGATGAGTGCCATCAGGATGAAGGACATTGCCGCCGCCGTCGGGTAGTCGAGGACGTTGAGGAACTGCTTCTGGATGGCGTTGCCGACCATCTGCTCGTTGGGCGAGCCGAGCAGCTGCGCGTTGATGTAGTCGCCGGACGCCGGGATGAAGGTGAGCAGCGTGCCGGCCACCACTCCGGGCAGCGACAGCGGGAAGGTCACCTTCCGGAACGTCGTCGCGGGCTTGGCGTACAGGTCCCGGGCGGCTTCCAGCAGCGAGGTGTCGATCCGTTCCAGGGAGCTGTAGAGCGGCAGGATCATGAACGGCAGGAAGTTGTACGTCAGTCCGCAGACCACCGCCAGCGGGGTGGCCAGAACGCGCTCGCCGCCGGTCAGCCCCAGCCAGCTGGTCACATCGAGGATGTGCAGGGAGCTGAGGACACTGACGACCGGTCCGCCGTCGGAGAGGATCGTCTTCCAGGCCAGGGTGCGGATGAGGAAGCTGGTGAAGAACGGGGCTATCACCAGCACCAGCAGGAGGTTGCGCCACCGGCCGGCACGTACGGCGATCATGTAGGCGAGCGGATAGCCGATCAGCAGGCACAGCGCCGTAGCGACGGCCGCGTATCCGAACGAGCGGACGAAGTGCGTACCGTAGGTGCCCAGCGCGTCGGTGTAGTTGGAGAACTGCCAGGTGACGCGGAAGCCCTCCTCCAGCGAGCCGCTCTGCACCGAGGTGGACGCCTGGTAGAAGAGCGGCGCGACGAAGAAGACGGCGAGCCAGAGCCCGGCGGGCAGCAGCAGCCAGTACGGGGTCAGCCCGCGGCGGGCCCGGCCGCCACCGGAGTCGGTGACGGCGGCGTCGGGATCCTGCTCCCCGCCGGGGGCGGCGCCGGACGGTGCGGGTCCCGAGGACGAGAGCGGGGCCACGGCTGTCATACGGCCTCCTCCCCGGCCGCCGCGTCCTGGGCCGCGTCCAGCGCGAAGGTGTGCGCGGGCTGCCAGTGCAGTACGACGTGCGCCCCGGGCGTGAGCCTGCTGTCCCGCGAGACGTTCTGCTCGTAGACGGTCAGCTGGGTGCCGGCCGGCGACTCGACGACGTACTGCCAGGAGACCCCCAGGTAGCTGGCGTCCGTGATCCGCCCGGTGAGCCGGTTGTGGTCCTCGGGGACGCCGCGCGGGACGGAGTCCGCGTCGTCGGTATGGGCGAGGGAGATCTTCTCCGGACGCACGCCGACCAGCACCTTCGTGCCCGCGCCCACTCCGTCGACGGCGCAGCGGGCGGCCGGCAGCCGCAGGGTGGCGTCGGCGCCCACGACCTGCACCCGCAGCTGCTCCGGGCCGGCGGTGCCCGGGGAGAGCACTTCGGCCTCGATCAGGTTGGAGGTGCCGAGGAAGTTGGCCACGAACGTCGAGCGGGGGTTCTCGTACAGCTCGGCGGGCGGTCCCAGCTGTTCGACCCGGCCGCCGTACATCACCGCGACACTGTCGGCCATCGTCATGGCCTCCTCCTGGTCGTGGGTGACGTGGACGAAGGTGATGCCGACCTCGGTCTGAATGCGCTTGAGCTCCAGCTGCATCTGGCGGCGCAGCTTGAGGTCGAGGGCGCCCAGGGGCTCGTCGAGGAGGAGCACCTGAGGGCGGTTGATCAGCGCGCGGGCGAGGGCGACGCGCTGCTGCTGTCCGCCGGAGAGCTGGCGTGGCTTGCGGCGGGCCATGTCGCCCAGCTGCACCAGGTCGAGCATTTCCGCGACCTGCTTGCTCACCGATTTCACTCCGCGGCGGCGCAGCCCGAAGGCGATGTTCTCGGTGACGTCCAGGTGCGGGAAGAGCGCGTAGTTCTGGAAGACGGTGTTGACGGGGCGCTTGTGAGGCGGCAGGCGGGTGATGTCGTCCTCGCCCAGCAGGATGCTGCCGGATGTCGGTTCCTCCAGCCCCGCGATCATGCGCAGGGTGGTGGTCTTGCCGCAGCCGGAGGCGCCCAGCAGGGCGAAGAACGAGCCCTCGGGGACGGTGAGGTCGAGCGGGTGGACGGCGGTGAAGTCGCCGAAGGTCTTGGCTATACCGGAAAGAGTGATGGTCATGGCCGGTCCTCGGGGGAGGCGGGGCTGGTCCCGCAGTTGCGGGAGCGAGCCCGGAGGGCAGGGACGCGGGCGGCTCAGGCCCCGATGAGCTTGGAGAACTTCTCCTCGTACCGTGCTTCTTCCTTGGCGCTCATCGGCCGGAAGTTCTTGCCCTTGGCGATCATCCGCTCGTCGGGGAAGATCAGCGGAGCCTCGGCCAGCTCCTTGTCGATCTTCTCCATCTCGGCCTTGGCGCCGGAGACGGGGCAGATGTAGTTGACCCACGCGGCCAGCTCGGCGGCTTCCTTGGGCTGGTAGTAGTAGTCGATCAGCGCCTCGGCGTTGCTGCGGTGCCGCGCCTTGGCGGGGACGAGCAGATCGTCCGTGCCGAAGAGGTAGCCGCGGTCCGGGACGGCGAATTCGACATCCGGGTTGTCGAGCTGCAGCTGCACCACATCTCCGGCCCAGGCCAGACAGGCGGCGATGTCGCCGGAGTTGAGCTCGTCCATGTAGTCGTTGCCGCTGAAGCGGCGCAGCTGTTTGCGGTCGACGGCCTTCTGGATGCGCGCGATGGCCGCGTTGAAGTCGTCCTCCGTGAAGTGCTCGGAGTCGACGCCCATGTCGAGCATGGTCAGCCCGATGGTGTCGGTCATCTCCGTCAGCATGGATATCCGGCCCTTGAGGGACTCGTCCTCCAGCAGCTGTGTGACGCTGGTGACCTTCTTCCCCTTGGTGGCCTTCTTGTTGTACGCGACGATGCAGGCCGTGCCCGCCCACGGGTAGCTGTACTGCCGCCCGGGGTCGTGCGCCGCGGCGCGGAAGCGGTCCTCCAGATTGGTGACCGCGTGCGGCAGGTTGGCCGGGTCCAGGCGCTGGGCCCAGCCCTGCCGGATGACGCGACCCGCCATCCAGTCGGAGAGGCACACCAGGTCGCGCCCGGTGTCCTGGCCAGCTGCGAGCTGTGGCTTGATCTTGCCGTAGAACTCGTTGTTGTCGTTGATGTCCTCGACGTACTTGACCTTGATGCCGCTCTCGCGTTCGAAGCGGTCAAGCGTGGGGCGCTTCTTCTTGTTCTTCTCGTCGACGTCGATGTAGAGCGGCCAGTTGGCGAAGTTGAGGACTTTCTCCTTGCGGGAGTAGTCGGGGGTGTCCTCGGGGGCTTCGCCCTTGCTGCCTGCCGCGGGCGGGATGCCGCAGGCGGCAAGTGCGGAGCCGGCCGCGGCGAGAGAGGCGGCTCGCAGCAGCCTGCGCCGGGACATCGCGGCGCGGCCACTGGTCAGACCGCGTTCCCACGCCTTGGCGACGGGCTCCGGCAGTCCTTCGTACAGGTCCATGGGGACCGCCTTCCTGGAAGGAGAACGGGGAAGGGGGTGAGGGGATGTGCTCGGG
>NZ_JADKMA010000292.1 GCF_017676365.1 Streptomyces oryzae | reverse complement strand
GACCGTCGGCACGCCCGCCCCGACCGTCGGCACTTACGCCGAGCCCATCTGCACGTGCGCCCGGCACGGTGTCCGCCCGCCCGCCCGTCTCGACGATCCGCAACCGCGCCGTCGGCAGTTCCTCGTGCACTCCGGCGAAAGCGTGCAGCAGTGTGCCCAGATCCTTGGCCGGGCTGCTGGTGCCCACCCACACCAGAGTCGGCTCTCCGGCAGGCTGCGGGCTCGCGGACGGCGGCAGATCGGCGGCCCGCTCCCCCACGGCGTCGAAAGGCGCCGAGTCCATCCCCGGGTAGACGGTGCGCAGCCGGGCACTGTCGGCACCGCACCGCTCCTGCCACCGCCGCGCGTGCGCGTTCCCCGGAGTGATCACCTGTGCCTGTGCGTACGCCTCCCGGGCGAGCCGCCGCTGGAAGGAGGCGAGCAGCGCGCGTACGGGCGCGCCCGCGACGCCGCGCGCGACGGCGCCCAGGGCGCTGGTCAGGTAGTGCTCGCGCAGCCGTACGCCGTACTCGCTGATCAGCAGCGGCACCCCGAAAGCCCGCTTGGCCAGCAGCCCCGGCAGCGCGGCGGGCCCAGCTCCCACGGCGTGGCACAGGTCAGCGACCGACAGCCCGGGGTCCTCACCCCGCTGTCCGTACCAGTCCAGTGAGAGGGGGCGCAGGGCGCGCTCCAGGCGCTCGGTGACCGCGAGCAGATCGGAGACCTGCGCCGCGTGCGCCGCAGGGAGCGCACCCGGCGCACGGCAGGCGGACTCGAGGATGCGCACCGCACTCTCGGAGCGGAGCGCTGTGGCCAGTCCACCTCGCTCGGCGGCCAGTTCGGCGAGCCCGTACAGGCCCGTGGCGAAACGGTCCGTCAGCCCGTCGGTGCCGCAGACCGCTTCGGCGAGCGCCGCGAAGTGCTCGCGGAAGCGCCGCTTCTCCCGCCGCCCGTAGGGGCCGCACGCGAGCCCGCGTGCGCCCCCGACGGCGGGCCCGGGGCCCCACAGCGGCGCGGTCCGCACCAGGGCGACGTTGGGGGGCAGCCGGCACCAGCCGCTCTCCTCCTGCCGGGCGCTGCGGCTGAGGGCGTACACCGCGAACTCATGGCCGTCCAGGCCGCGCAGCAGGCGGTCGCACCACAGCGCGGACTCACCCCTCACATAGGGATAACCACCCTCCGTAAGCAGTGCGATGCGCACGTGCGCACCCCCGATCACTCTCGTGGCGTGCCGCGCGCCGGACGAGGCTCAGCGTGTGGCGCAGCGGCGGAACGTTGAAGACGCAGCAGACGCTATGCGTGCGCCCGCACCGCGTGCTGGACGGTTGTCCGTCACGCCACCAGAAGGGGTGAACACCCGTGACTTTCGTGCGAGTCGCGCGTTCGCACGTACTCGCCGCGGCGAACAGCAGGCAGCCGGCAAGCAACTGGCAAGCGTTCGGCACGCAGTCGGCAGCCGAAGGCGCAGGTGAGCCCGCACGCCTTACCAGGCGTGTCTCCTCCCGGGCACGCGAGACCTCAGGAGCGGCCCTAACCGCGCGGGAACGGCCAGGCGTTGACGCGGCAGGTCTTGCCGTGAGTGGTCAGGTACTTGGTCTGCTGCATCATCACCGGCGCCGGCTTGCCGTCGGCCGGGCAGCCCACATGCCCGTGGCCCAGCCGGTGACCGACCTCGTGGTTGATGAGCATCTGCCGGTACGCGTGCATCTTGTCGGGGCCGTACGTCTCGGCTCCGCGCGCCCACCGCCACGCGTTGATCATGATGCGCTCGGTGGCCGCCGAGTCGCAGGAGACCTTCTCCTCACTGGTGTCCAGTCCGGACTTGGCACACCACTTGTCGGTCGTACCGGGACTGGCGAGAGTGATGACGAAGTCGGCCTTGCCGGAGGAGACCCGCTCGAAGCTGCGCTTGCCGCCGTGCGCCCAACTGCGCTCGTCGTTGAGCGTCTTGTGCACCGCCTCCGCGAACAGTTTGCCGTCCAGTGGCAGTCCGTTCTCGACGTCGACGCGGTAGCGCACCACCTCGCCCTTGCCCGGACCCTTCTCGTGGCCGGGCACCGGCGTGAACTTGCCCGAGCCCTTCAGGTCGTCCGCCAGCGGGTACTGTCGCGCCATCTTCGCCTCGTACGAGGCGGGCTCGCCGCCCGGGGTGGGGCGCGTGCCACGGTCGGCGCGCTCGGGCGCCGAGGGCACGTCGGCACTTTCCGGGGTGCGCTCCCCCGTCTTCAGCCCGCGGGCGGAGTCCCCTGAGCCCTGCTCGCCGCCCGTGACCTGGGCCGCGACGACGAACGCCAGCACTGTCGTGATGGCCGCGGCGACGACCCCGGTGGCGGCACGGCCGCGACCGCCCTTCCGCGGCTGCGGGTCCTGCTCGGCGGACGTCTGCGGCGCACCGGTCGGCGGATCGCCGACAGCACCGTCGCTGAACCCTCCCGTCCCGTCGCCGGCAGCCGGCCGGGGCGGCGCGGCAACTGGCGCCTGAAAGGGTTCCGCCGGGCTCCTGCCGGGCGGGCCGGCGCCGGGGGCGCCCGCAGCGAAGACGTCGTCGTCGAAGGCGTCCAGATACTCCTGACGCGGCCCGCTGGACCGCCCCCGCTGACCGGGCACCTGGCCGTAGCCATAGCCCTGGAGGTGGCCGTTCCCAGGGCCGTGGCCCTGCCCGCGGCCCTGCCCGCGGCCGCGGAAAGCCGAGGGGCCGCCCTCCGGCTGCTGCGGGTGGCCGCCGCGGGCCGGCTGCTCGCCGGTGAACGCGGGTACGCCGTGCGCGGGGGTGCCCTGCGGCTCAGGACGCCCCGTGGGCCGCCCGCGCCCCGCGGGTACGGCGGATGACGGTGCGCCAGGGATGGTCCGGGTGCCGCTCGCTGGAGTGCCGTACTCCGGTACGCCATCAGCGCCGTACTCCCGTACGCCATCAGCGCCGTACTCGCCGGTGGGGCTGCCGGGGCGGACCCGGGCAGCAGTTGCGGGACCGGGGGGTTCCGATATCTGCGAGCGCTCCTGGCCGCGCCCGATACCGGCCTTGCCCTTGCGGCTGTGGCGTCCCACTAGTCACCTTCCGGAGTTGCCGGCGCCCGAGTGGGCGCACCGGCCGAGTCGTTCCGCCGCCGTATCGCCGTGTCGGTGTCGTCGATCAGCTCGCGAACGGCAGCCGCGACGATCTCCGGATACTCCATCATGGCGACGTGACCCGCGTCCGGCAGTGCGAGCAGCCGGGAGTCACGGAAGGCGGCCGAGGCCCGCCGCGCCATACGGAAGGCGACCAGCTGGTCGCGCCCACCGTAGACCAGAAGCGTGGGCGCCAACACCCGCTCGGCCTGCCGCCACAGCGCGTGCTGCCCGCCCAGGGTGTAGGCGTCGACGATGCCCCGCGTCGAGCGGACCATGGCGTCCCAGAAGTACGGCAGCTTCTCCCTGCGCGCGTACTCCTCGGCGGCCACGGCGAAGTCCTCGGGCGAGACGCGTGCGGGGTCGCCGTAGCAGAGCCCGAGGACACCACCCGTGCGCCGCTCGGGGGGCCAGTCCCGGGTCAGCCTGGTGAACAGTGCGGCGATTCCGGGCACCGCCAGCATCGCGGTCGGCCAGGCGGTGCGCTGCGGAGGGATCTCCGGAAGCGCGGGCGAGACGAGCGTCAGCGTCCGTACGAGGTCGGGCCGCATGGCGGCGACCCGGGTCGTCACCGCGCCGCCCAGGGAGTTGCCCATCAGGTGCACCGGGGCGTGACCGCAGGAGTCGAGATAGCGGATGACGGCGCGGGCGTGCCCGGAGACCGAGTAGTCGCCGCTGTCCGGCGGCGGGGAGTCGCCGAAGCCGGGCAGATCGAGGGCTTCGCCGCGCACATCGGGGGCGAGCTCCCGCATCAGCGTTGACCAGTTGAGGGACGAGCCCCCCAGCCCGTGCACATACAGCGCGGGCGGGCGGGTATCGCCGGCCGGGTCCGTGCCGTCGGCACGCAGCGCCCGCAGAGCCAGCGTCAGCCCGGGCAACGAGACCGTCCGCATCGTCTCGTGCTCCCCGATGCGGGACCGCGTCAGCGAGGGCGACGGCGCAGCAGTGCGGGCCGCGGAGGCGGGGGCTCCCGGCTGCTCGGTCGATGACATGGAGCAATGTTACGAGACGATCACACGCGCCCTCACGTGTTCACTGTCACAAGAGGAAGCACACTGGTGTACAGGGGAGTGCACGGGTCTTCGCCCACCGCGACCGGCGCCGGGCAGTGTCCGGACGTATGCATTACGGGAGCGGGAGGCATGCGGCGTGCGCCCCCGGTGACCCGCTCGTAGTCTCGTAAGTAGGGCCCGCATGGTCGGGCCCCGCCTGGAAAGGGGTGTCGGCATGTCTGTCGATCCGACCGATCCGGAAACCATCGACCCCTATGACGCCTATGACGCCTACGACTCCTACCAGGAGGAACCGGAAGGGGCAGGCGCCCACGAGGCCACCGAGGCTCCCGAGGCGGACACGGCTGAGCAGCAGGCCGAGCTGCTGGTGCAGCGTGATGACCCACTGACCGGGCGCAGCTACGAGGTCGACCCCGCCGACGCGGCGGAGCAGGCCCGCGTGGTGGAGCTGAACGAGGACGAATACCGATAACAGGACGAGTGCCGCCAAAGCGCCCGCCGGACCGGGACGCCGGAGGGAGCACACCCGGACACTGGAGCGAAAATTCGCGGCCGGGAAGCTACCACCCCCGTTACCGAAAAGTACGATGGCGGCGCAGCGCAGCTCGCGCTCAGGAACATTCAGGGAGGCGGCGTGACAGCCATCGAGCAGACCGAGGCGCGCCCGCGTGGCACGCGTCTGCCCCGCCGGGCACGGCGTAACCAACTGCTGGGCGCGGCTCAGGAGGTCTTCGTCGCGCAGGGCTACCACGCGGCGGCGATGGACGACATCGCCGACCGCGCCGGGGTCAGCAAACCGGTGCTCTACCAGCACTTTCCGGGAAAGCTCGAGCTGTACCTCGCGCTGTTGGACCAGCACTGCGAGGCGCTGCTCCAGGCCGTGCGCGCGGCTCTGGAGTCCACCACGGACAACAAGCAGCGGGTGGCGGCGACCATGGACGCCTATTTCGCCTTCGTGGAGAACGAGGGCGGTGCCTTCCGGCTGGTCTTCGAGTCCGATCTGACCAACGAGCCCGCGGTGCGCGAGCGCGTGGACAAGGTGAGCCTGGACTGCGCCGAGGCGGTCAGCGAGGTCATCTCGGAGGACACCAAGCTGCCCTCCGAGCAGTCGATGCTGCTGGCCGTGGGGCTGTGCGGGATGGCGCAGATCACCGCCCGCTACTGGCTGGGCGCGGGTCAGCAGATCCCGCGTGACGCGGCGGCCAAGCTGATCGCCTCGCTCTCCTGGCGCGGTATCGCCGGGTTCCCGATGCAGTAGGCACCCGGTGCAGCAGTGCACAGGGGCGCGGTTGTTCGCTGCTGGCGTGCGACCGCGCCCCCGCTGCGTCCCTGCTGAGAGCTAGGGTTGCTCCGTACGGCGCGGCTGGCCGCGCATCGCATCCCGGGCATCGCCACGGGATACCAGGACCGTCGGAGGGACATAGCCGTGGAGGTCAAGATCGGCGTGCAGCACGCGCCTCGCGAGATCGTCATGGAGAGCAAGCAGACTCCTGACGAGGTCGAGAGCACGGTGGCGGCGGCACTGGAGAAGGGCTCCGGGCTGCTCAGCCTCACGGACGAGCACGGCCGGAAGATCCTCGTCCCGTCGGACCGCATCGCCTACGTCGAGATCGGTGAGGCATCGGGCCGCAGGGTGGGCTTCGGCGCGATCTGACCGGCCGGCGCCACAGGCGCCCGCACGAGACGCACGCTTGAGACGCACATTGCGACGCACGCACGGAAAACGCACAGGTGTACGCCGCTGACAGCACAGGCGTACACAGCAGACGGCGGCTGCGGGATTCCTCCCGCAGCCGCCGTTTCAGCTTCCGTACCCCAGGGGAGGACG
>NZ_JADKMA010000291.1 GCF_017676365.1 Streptomyces oryzae | reverse complement strand
CCCTCCCGCCCGGCGGCAGCGGCCGGCGGCGCCGCTTCGTGGGCGTGGACCGGCGGGTACGCGCCACCGGGCCCGGCCGCCGCCTCCAGGCGAAGCTGGCCAGCACCGGACTCGACCTCACGCCCGGCGAGTACGTCGTCTACCTGACGGGCCTGGTCGCCGTGCTGTGGCTGCTGGCTTCCTCCGTGCTGGCCCCGTTCTTCGGGCCGATCGCCGGACTCGTCGGTGTACTGGCCGCCAACGCCTTCCTGGGCCACCAGCGGCAGCGCCGCACCGAGCAGTTCATCAACCAGCTCCCCGAACTCGCCCGCATCCTCGCCAACGCCACCTCGGCGGGCCTGGCCCTGCGTACGGCGCTGGGCATGGCCGCCGAAGAGCTGGAAGCCCCTGCGGGGGACGAACTACGGCTGGTGACCGACCAGTTGACCGTCGGGCGGTCCATCGACGACGCGCTGAACGAGCTCGCCGAACGGCTGCCCTCCCGCGAACTCGTCGTGCTGGTCACCACACTGGTGCTGGCCAACCGCGCGGGCGGCACCATCGTCGCCTCGCTGCGCAACCTCACCACCACGCTGGAGGAGCGCAAGGAGACCCGGCGCGAGGTGCGCACCATGCTCGCCGAGGTCAATGCGACGGCCTTCACCATCCCGCTGCTCGGGCTCGGCGCCATGCTGATGATGAACTCGATGATGCCGGGCGCCCTCGCGCGGGTGACCGGCAGCCCGGTCGGCCAGGTCGCCATGGTGGTGGCCGTGGGGCTGTTCGCCGCCGGGTTCCTCGTCATCCGCCGTCTCGGCCGGATCGAGGTGTGAGCCGGTGATCGCTCTGGGACTGGCCACGCTGACCGCCCTCGCCGTCTACGGCGCCTTCGCGGGCATCCGGATGTACCGGGCCGAGACGAAGCTGCCGCCCGACCTGGCCGTCGCGCTGGAAGTCGGCGCCACCCGCACCACCAAGGGCGAGGCCGCCGTGGACCGGCTCGGTATGCGGCTGGCGCCGCTGGTGCTGCGGCTGATGGGCCCCAAGCAGGTCGCCGCCAAACGCCGCAGGATCGACCAGGCCGGCAACCCCGGGGGCCTCACCCTCCAGCGGTACGCGGCGCGCCGCGCCGTCTACGGCCTCTTCGGCATCGCCATGGCCCTGGTGGGGCTCTGGTCGGGCAGCCTCTTGTTCACCGCGCTCGTGCTGGCGTTCGGCTGGTTCGCCGCCGACCTCGCCATCCGGCAGGCCATCAAGGACCGGCGGCGGGTCATCGAGCGCACCCTGCCGGACTTCCTCGACGTCCTCGCCGTCGTCGTCTCCGCCGGACTCGGCTTCCGGCAGGCACTGGAGCGGGTCGCCGACCGCTACCAGGGCCCCTGGGCCGACGAACTGCGCATCACCCTGCGCCAGATGGACATGGGCGTCAGCCGCCGCCAGGCATTCGACGAGCTGCGCCGACGGAACGCCAGCGACCAGGTCGACCAGTTCGTCACCGCGCTCCAGCAGGGCGAGGAGCTCGGCGCCCCCATCGCCGAGACTCTCATCCAGATCGCCACCGACATGCGGCGCACCGACGCTCAGAACGCGCGGCGCAAGGCGGCCAAGACCGTACCCAAGGCCACCATGACCACCATCGCCTTCCTGCTCCCCGGCACCCTCATCCTGATCGTGGCCACCTTCATCCTCGGCTCCGACACCGACTTCGGCGCGGTGCTGGGTGGCTGACGACCGCGCGGGCCCGGGCCACGGCGAAGGGGTATCACCGCGCCCAACCCGCCGCCCCTGCAGAGAGGTTCGGCGCCAGGCGCTTTCCTTCCCGCCATCGCCCTCCGCGAGGAGTTGTGGCACAGTCTGCATCCGGGTAACGACTGTTAGCTACACCGCGGAGTGGCAACGGGAGGGGGCGCGTACGACGTGAGACCACACACCCGTGGCGGCCCCCGAGGGGGCGGCTCCGAGTCAGCCAGCAACGGAGGAGAACCCGATGTCGAACGCCACGCGTGGGCGCGTCCGCACCCGCCTCGCCCACATGAGGGGCCGCCCCGCGGACCGGGGCGCCAACTCGATCGAATACGCCGGCATCGTCATCCTCGTCGCCGGCATCATCCTGGCGATCCGGGCGCTGGGCCTCGACTCGATGATCTCCGGCGCGATCGCCAACGCGGTGAGTGCCGTACTGGGCGGCTGACCAGGCGCGGCGCCCGGGGCGACAGCGGGCAGACCGTCATCCTGTACGGCGCGGTGATCGCCGCGCTGCTCTTCCTCGCCTTCGCCTTCTTCGCCGTGGCCCAGGCCGGAACGGTGCGCAACGGCGGTCAGACGGCAGCGGACGCGGCCGCGCTCGGAGCCGCCGAAGACGATCGCCAGCAGTTCTTCGACGGTTTCCTCGACGCACTCGACACCAAAGACGGCTGGCAGGACTGGCTGGACGCGGTGGCCCCGCTGACCGGCGACGGCTGCGGCGCTGCGGCACGCTTCGCCGACCGCAACCGCTCCGACCTGCTCAGTTGCGACCTGGTCACGCGCGACGGCGACGACGGCTACCGCGTGCGCATCGAAACCCGCTTCGACACCGGCAACACGGTCGTCCCCGGCACGGACAACAGGACGGCCAAGGCAACGGCAACGGCGGTGATCCGACCGCGCTGCGAGGCCGACGACACCGGGGGCTCCGACGACACCGACGACCCCGGGGACGCCGCCGAGGAGATCGAACTCAGCTGTGACGGCGAAGAGCTGACGATCGACCCCGAGGACGAGGGCGAGGGCCTGAAACCGTCAGATCTCTTCTCAGTGGTGCTCGTCGAATGACGGGCGAACGACGAGCGAACGACGAACGCGAGCAACGACGAACGAGAGCAACGACGAACGAGAGTCGAGCCACTCCATGAATCTTCGGCATGTCCTGCGGGCTCGCAGGGGTGTGACCGCGATGGTCCTCGCAACCGGACTGGTGCTGACCGCCGCAGGCTGCGGCGGCGACAGCGGCGACGACGCGAAGGAGCCCCGGCCCTCCGAAAAGACGGACGGCAGCGGTGGCATCGGCGGTGGCGACAGCGGCGGGCAGTCCGGCGGGTCCGCGGACGGCGAGCCGCTGGCCCAGGTGCGCGGTGGCGAGGACATCACCCTCACCGTCAACTCGGCCCGTCGCGAGTCGGGCGGCTTCGTGACGCTCACCGGAAAGGTGACCAACGGGAGCGGCAAAGCCTGGGTGGCACCGGGCTGGGAGGGCAACGAGTCCGAACTCGCCCTGCGCAACAAACTGTCGGTCGCCGGAGCCAAACTGGTCGACAAGAAGGGCAAAAAGCGCTATCTCGTCCTCAGGGACACCGAGGGCAGATGTCTGTGCACCTCGTTCGGCCAGCCGATCCAGCCCGGGAAGTCGAAGACCTGGTACGCGCAGTTCCCTGCCCCTCCGCAGGGCAACGACAAGGTCGAGTTCCAGATTGCGGACATGCCGCCGGCCACGGTGACGATCGGTGGAGGGGAGTGAGAGATGGGCTTCACCCAGCGGCACGTGACCAGAGCTGTGGCGTGTTCGTCCTTCTCCGCCGCGCTGGTCCTGGGCATCACCTCAGCGGCCGCGCGGGCCGAGGACCCCACCCCGCGGCCGACGCCGTCCATCCCCGACATCGCCACCCAGTACCCCACCGACGACCCCACCGGCATCCCCACCGGGCAGGCCCCCTCGCTGCCGGGCGAGAAGGGCCCCGGCGACCCGGGGTTCAGTGAGCCGCCGGACAACATCGGGGACTCGGAGACGCCGGTGGAGGTCGAGCCGAAAGCGGACGGGCTGCGGCTCGCCGACGGCGCCAAGCTGGCGGAACCCAAGGTGCTGGACATCAAGTTCGTGACCGAGGACCTCGGCGGCGAGGAGCGCCGCGAGGACAGCACGGTGAAGACGAAGTTCACGCTCCAGGCCGAGGTGCTGTTCACCAAGAACAGCGCCAAGCTCAACAGCGGAGCGAAAGCCCGCATCAAGACCATCGCGGACGAGATCGAGAAGCAGCACAGCACCGAGGTCAACGTCTTCGGCTTCACCGACGACCTCGGCTCCTACGAGCACGGCAAGACGCTCTCCAAGAAGCGTGCCACGGCCGTCCAGACGGCGCTGTCCCAGCAGTTGGGCTCCGAGGTCAGCTTCAACGTACGGGGCTACAGCGAGGACTACCCGGTCGCCGACAACAGGACCGAGGAGGGCCGCGCGAAGAACCGCCGCGTCGAGGTGTCCTTCCCGAAGAAGGACTGACCGGAGAAGGACTGACCGGACAAGCAGGGACCGAAGAAGCACGGGCCGAGGAAGAAACGACCGCTTGCGGGCGGGTTTCCCGGCCCGGATCATGAGGCGGGCCGGGCGAGGGCGAGGGGGCGGTGCGGGAATGGAGAGCGCGGCGACGGAAGCCGGGCCGGTGACCGGCGAGCCGGCGGCCAAGGGCCACACCCCGCCCGGCGCCGGATCCCGGCTCCGGGCCTGGACCGTCGGCCGGGCTGCGGGCCTCGCACAGGCCCTCGGCGTCGCGGTGCTGCTGATCACCGAGTTCGTACGGCAGGACGTGGCCGCACTCGGCGGGACGGTACCCAAGGGCACCCGACTGCCCGACTACGCCGCCGACTTCCCGCACCTCATGGACACCCTGGACGGCCAGTGGTGGTTCACGGCCGCCGAGGCGGTACGGGACGCCATCAGCTTCGGGGAACCCCGCGCCGCACTCTGGGCCGCCGTCTGCGCGGCACTCGTCGTACGCCTCAACCCGGACGGCCCACCCCGCACCCAGTGCTTCCTCTCCCTCGCGGGCGCCTGCTACTGCCTCGTGGCAACCCTCTCCGCGCTCCCGTTCCTGGCCCTGGCAGGCGCAGCCCTGCCCGCCGCGCTGCTCGTCGGGGTACTCGCAATAGTGCTGGCCAGCGCGGCGCCAGAGGCGTGGCCCCGAATGATGGGCTGCGTCCCGTAAGGGGCGCGGGGAACGGCGCGCCCAGCCCGCCACACCCCCGCAGTCGGCAGACGTCGGAGAGTGGCTACCCGGATGCCGCAATCACCCGGTCTCACTCCGCAGCGTCAGCCGTACACAACGTGCGCTCCCCACCATCCACCTCCCACGCCCAGTACCGGGAGTGCGCCCCCGCATCCCCCTCCCGGCAGGGCATCCGCCCCTCGTGGACGCCGGTGATCGTCAGCAACCTGTCATACCGGCCCCCGCCGGAACGCGGCTCCGCCGAGCAAGCGGGTGCCGACATCAACGCGGCCCGCATCTCGCCACCGCGCGCTTCGGCCAGCAGACACTGACCTGTGCGGAACTGGCGGGTGACGCACAGCGTGACGTCACCGTGCGCCCACTCGGCGCGCCCGTTGCCGACGGGGCACGCGCGCCCCGTCTCGCCGCCGGGGCCCGCGCGGCGTACGGCGGTCACCCGCGTATAGGCACGGTCGTCGTCGCAGTCGACCCGGGTGGCCTCGACCGGTGCGGGGCGGCTCCACCCCGAGCCGTTGCCGTGCACCGTCAGACACTGCCCGGCGCGCACCGAACGGAACGCGCCCGCAAGGGAGTCGTCGCCGGACCCCGCCACCGGCCCCGAGCCGCCCGGCGCGGGCCAGGCGGGCGACCCGGCGGGCGGACTCGGCAGCGCACTGCTGGGCCCGGGGCCTGGGAGGGACGGCGCCGGAGAGGCGGTGGAGCCGTCGCCCGGACGGGGCGACGGGTGGGCGGAAGCGCTGCCGCCGCCCGCCGAGGGGCGGGCGGCCCGAGCACCGTCCGAGACGTCCACGTATCCAGGGGTGCCGACGACCTTGGGGAGGATCAGCGTCGCGAACAGCGCTCCGGCGACCAGCAGCCGCCGCCGGCCGCGCC
Organism: Streptomyces oryzae; assembly: GCF_017676365.1. Taxonomy (GTDB): domain Bacteria; phylum Actinomycetota; class Actinomycetes; order Streptomycetales; family Streptomycetaceae; genus Streptomyces; species Streptomyces oryzae. Next base: position 169 of record NZ_JADKMA010000291.1, on the reverse strand, counting down.
GGGCGCGCGTCTCCGCAGTGTCCTCAGGGATGTCCCCGCGTGTACGGCTCACGCGTACATGCTCACGGATCAACTCGCGGCTGGCGAGACCCCGTTCACAAGGCGGGTCACGAGAGCGAGGGGAGCGCGGGGGAACCGAGGGGGAGAGGCGGGAGAGGTGGGAGAAGGC
>NZ_JADKMA010000290.1 GCF_017676365.1 Streptomyces oryzae | reverse complement strand
GGGGCGGGGTCAGAGGCGGGTGGCGGCGGTGACGATCAGGCCCCCGAGCGCGACGCACCACACATACGGCAGCGTGCGCACCATCACCTGCTGCGGGCTGACGCCGGAGTACTGCGCCGCCCACACGGTCTGGGTGCTGGTCGGGTCGGCGACACCGAACATCTGGTTGTACGAGGCGGTCAGGCCCAGCACGGCGGCGGCCGGGTAGACACCGGCCGAGATGAGCACACCGGCGATGCCGGCGCCGAGGCCGTAGACGTTCAGTGGTCCGCGGTACAGACACAGCGGCGCCAGCAGCGTGAAGACCACGACGAACACGACGGAGTTGGCCGGGCTGACGGCCTTGACCAGCGGGTCGAGGGCATCGACGGCGCCGGGCAGCTGGACGGCGGCCAGCAGGATGCCGATCGCCACGAAGAGCGCGATGGGCGGCGCAGCGACCTCGAAGCCGGAGTAGAGGGTGCGCAGCAGGCGCTTGTTCATCTCCCGCGGCCGGGTGGTGGTCACCACCGCGTACACCACGCCCGCCAGCATCGACGGGATGATGGCCAGCTCGAAACCGAGCGCGAGAACGAGCGGCACGGCGGGGGCGAGCAGCGCGTACCACGGCGCGTCGCCCATGCGGCGGGCTCGGTTTCGTCCCCGGCCGCCGTCGGAAGGGCGCTCTTCGACCGAGGCCAGCGACCAGGTGTGTGCGACGCCCCTGCGGCGGCACTCGACCAGGACGAAGAGGACGGCGAAGACGGCGGCGAAGGGGAAGAGCTTCAGCATGAAGGCCCGCACCGTGTCGACCGGCAGATCGAGCGCCGTGGAGAAGAACTGCCACACCGGCAGCTCGAAGGGCATGCCGGCGGCGATGCCCATGAGGATGGTGCCGGCGGCTGTGGTCTTCGGCACACCGACCGCGATCATCGCCGGGATGCCGATGATGCCCGCCATCATGGCGGCGGGCGCTGACCCGGTGACCGTGCCGATGAGCGCGGAGACGGCGAGCACGCCGAGGGCCACGACGGTGGGGCGGTCGCCGCCGAACTCGACGATCTTGCGGACGAGGGTGCCGGCGATGCCGGTCTCCTCCATCAGCTTGCCGAGCCAGGAGCCGATGAGCACGGCGAGCATGGTGGCGGCCAGCGTCACCGAGCCCTCCTGGAGCACGGTGTCCAGGATGCTGTTCTTGCCGGTGAGCGGGGCCCCGGTGACGGCGGCGATGACCAGGCCCAGCAAGACGAGGGCGAAGGCGGTGGGCAGCTTGCGGGCGAGCATCAGCCCGACACCCGCGAGCATGAGCAGCAGAATCACGATTCCCATGGCGGTGCCTCAGTCCTCTCCGAGGGCCCCGACGGAGGTCCCTGCGAGGGGCGCTCCGGAGATCTCTCCGAGGGCCCGGGCCGCGCTCGCGAGCGCGGCGGTGAGCAGTAGGGGTGTGCGGCCGAGGCCGCAGCGGGCAGCGGCGTAGCCGTGCGCTGCCAGCTCATCGGCGCCGGCGACGTGGCCCGGTACGCGCAACCGGCCGAGCCGCAGCGCGGTGTGCCCGACGCGCTCACGCAGTGCGCGGCGCAGTGCCCTGTCACCGTGCAGCAGGCAGTGCGCCGTCTCGTGCGCGAGCGCCGCTTCCCGCAGCGCCCCGGCGGGGAACCACCCGCGCCAGCCGAGCCACCCGGCCAGCTCCTCGCCGAGCGCGAGGGTGTCGACGTACAGCTCGAAGGCGGGTGCGGGGCGGGAGACGTAGCGGGCGAGCAGCAACTGGCCGAGACCGCCGTCGCGTTCGACGACCCGCGCGCCGGATCCGTGCCTGTCGTGTCCGTGCGCGCCGGGTTGGTGGCTGCCGGGTCCGTCTCCGCCCGGTCCGTGCACGTCGGATCCGTGCCTGCCGGGCCCGCGCGCACCGCCGTCCGCGGCGAGTTCGGCGCCGAACGCCGTCGCCGCCTTCGCCCAACGGTCCAGCAGCGCGGGGTCGCGGCCCTCGTGGGTCGGGGTGTTGGCGAGCAGGCGGACGCCGAACTCCGCGTCGTCCAGCTCCGCCAGCCGTGTGCACTCCGCGCGCAGCGCCGCGCGGCGGGCGGGGGCGAGGGGGCCAAGAGCGGGGCCCGGAGCAGCGGCGTCGGTCCGGGCCCGGGCGCCCCTCGCCGCGGCCGTCATGAGCGGGCCTCCACTATCGCCACCACCGGCTCGTCCGCCGCCCGCGAGCCCAACTCGCTGCGGGCCAGCGCCAGGAGCGGTTCGGCGTCCAGGACACCGGAGAGGTCCGCGATACGCGAGCCGAGCAGCAGGCGCAGTGCCGGGGCGCGCACCCCGCCGTCGCCGTACGAGGTGGACTCGCGTATCAACCGGGCCAGCAGCTCAGGGGCCGCGCCGACCGTGGTGGTCGCGATGCGGGCGTCGGCTGCGTGCAGGCGGACGACGCCGTCCGCGTCGAGGACCCGGACCGGGTGGCGGGATCTGCGGAAACGGCGGCGGCGTTCGGTGCCGTAGACGGTGTGCGCGGGGGTGCCGGCGAGCACCTCGACCGCCGATGGATCGGCCTTCAGGCTCGCCGCTGCGGCCGAGAGGCGCTCGGCGTCGTCGGCGCGGTGGGCGCGGTCCTGGGCGCGGAGTTCGGTGGCGCCGGTGGCGATGGCCCGCACGGTGTTGGTCTGCGGGTCGACGGTGACCTCCACCTCCACAGCGGCGGGGTCGGCGCCCTGCGCGACGACCGCCGCCTCCGCCTCTCCCCGTACGCCCAGTATCTGCTCCTGGGTGGCGCCTGGGATGATCCGTTCGATCTGCTCCCGGACCAGCGCCAGCGCGACACCGATCGGGCTGATGACCTCGTTGTGCGCGGCGATGCGGCCGGTCATGCCGGTATCCGCGGCCAGGTGCGGGGTGACGGAGGCGGCGCCGCCTCCGCCGCCGACGAGGACGGCGGTGTCGCGGTCGAGGCGGTAGTCGCGGACCATCGCGTCCACGACGTCCCGTACCTGCTTCACCCCCGCGTCCAGGATCCGCGTCGCGGCGCCGGCGACGTCCGTGCCCAGCGCAGCCGCCAGCGGCGCCAGCGCTGTCCTTGCCACCTCCGGGTCCGCGGCGGCGAAATCGCCGTCCGGGACCCGGCCGAGGGCGTTGGCCGCGCAGGTCATGGTGAGCGCGAATCGGCCGCCCGCCGCGTCGAGCACGGCGTAGTCGTCCGGGTCGCCGTCGAGCGGGCTGATGGTGGCCAGCCGGGCGTCGCGCAGGTCCTCGGGGTCGGCGAAGCAGGCGTACGGCAGGCCGGCGATATGCGCACTGCGCGGGCCCACGGTACGCACCTTGCCGCCTCCGGTCCGCACCATCGAGCCACCGCCGACGCCGACCGTGCGCACGTCGAGCGCGGAGAGGTACGAGGGCTTGCCGAGGATCGTGGCGTGCCGGACCGCGACCTTGCCCCGGCGGATCACGCTGATGTCGGTCGAGGTGCCGCCGGTCTCCAGGAACACGCCCTCGCTGACCCGCTCCTGCATCAGCGCCCCGGCCACTCCGGCAGCCGGCCCGGACAGCACGGTCAGCAGGGGCCGCCGCCGCATCTCCTCCAGCGACATCACGCCGCCGTCGCAGCGCATCACCATCAGCGGCGCCCGCACCCCGGCCGCCGTGATGCCGGCGTCCACAAGGTCGGCGGTGGCCAGCATCTTCGGTAGAATCGCGGCATTCACGACGGCGGTACGGGTGCGCTTGCGCAGCCCGTACAGCGAGGTGATCTCGTGCGCGGCGGTCATCGGCAGCCCGAAGGAGCGTGCCGTCTCGATCACCGCGTCCTCGCCGTCCGGCAGGTCGACGCTGAACGGCTCGCTGGCCACCAGCACATCGGCTCCCGCGGCGGTGACCCGCTCGACGGCGGTGCGTACGGCCGTGGCGTCGTCCGGGTCCGCGACGTGCGCGTAGGACAGCGGGAGCCGCTTGCCTGGGGTGAGTTCGAGGTGCGCGAGACCGGCGAGGCGTTTCGTCGGCAGGGCGCCGGGTCCGGTGCCGATGCCGATGAGGCCGACCGGGGCCACATCGCCTTCGAGCAGGGCGTTGGTCGCCTGTGTGGTGCCGTGGGCGAGGAACGCGATGCTGTCCGAGGCGGTGGCGGAGGCGGAGGCGGAGCCGGGCTCGCACCCGACATCCTTCAGCAGCCGGTCCAGTGCCTCCACGATGCCGTGCGCGACACCGTCGGCGTGATGGTGGCTGGTCGGAACCTTCACCTGGGCGACGAGCCGCAGCGTGGCGGAGTCGATCGCCACGGCGTCGGTGAAGGTTCCGCCTACGTCGATACCGACGCGGATGCGGTGTGAAGCCATGAGGACCACCCCTTGTGTCGTACGCGGGTCGTGTGAACGGCGCGACGCGGGCCTTTGCGTCAGTAGCCGCGGATGTCGGGCCAATGTCGCTGCACGCCGGACCGGTCGAGGACGCGGGCGAAGTCCTCGAACTTGTTGTCCTCTGCCTGCACTTGGTGTGGCCGCACGCCCTCGGTGAGGCAGTGCGCGGCGAGTGCGCCGGCGACCTCGCCGACGTTCCACTCCACGGGGTGCAGACGGTAGCAGCCGTTGGTGATGTGCGTGGTGCCGATGTTCTTGCCGCCGGGCAGCAGGTTGCGGACCCTGCGCGGCACCAGCGCACCCAGCGGGATCTCGAACGGCACGGACCCGATGTCGATGTAGTTGTCGCCGCCGGTGGACGGGTGCAGGTCGATGCGGTAGCCCCCGACGCCGATGGAGTCCCGGTGCCGGGTGCGCCCGTACGGCCCGACGATGTCGATGGCGACATCCTGTTCGGTGACGGTGGTGACGGCCTTGATGCGGCGGGACTCGCGTACGTACGCCGCCTTGGCGAGGCCGTCGGCCGTGCCGGTGACGTCGGGACGGAGCTGCAGACCCGGGAATCCGGTGCCGCCGTCAGGGCGCGGGGCCTCGGTCTGCAACCAGTACAGGACGGACAGCGACTGCTCCCTGGCCCCGGCGAGCGCGGCCCGGCTCGTCTCCGGGCCGGCACCGACGAACGGCTTGAGCCAGTAGTCGTTGAGCGGCCAGTTGACGAGCGTGATGTCGGAGTCGAAGGCGCCGGGACGGTGGAGCCTGCGGGCGAGGATGCGGCGGAACCCCCACAGCTCCTTGTCCCCGGCATCGGCGCTCTGATCCGCGGACACATCGAGCGGATCGGCGCCCGGGTTGGGCACGAAGGTGCGCTCGACCGGCGCGAGAGTGCGGGGGTCGGGGGCGAGGAAGCCGAGCAGTGGCCCTGGCCAGAAGTCGGGCCGGTAGGAACGCCAGAAGTCGTAGCCCTCCGGGCGGTCGATGGTGTGGTCCTCGTCCTCGTGGTGCGAGAGGGCGAAACAGACGGTGATGCCCTGCTGGTTGAGCGGGTCGGCGGTCTCGGGCGCGTGCGGCTCGCCGTGCTCGGCGCGCGACTCGGCGCCCAGCGCGTACTCGACACCCGCGAGTTCGAGCAGTTCACCGGTCTCGGTGGCGTCGATGACGTACGGCGCCGCGACGGTGTGGCGGGCGCCGTCGCGGACATCCTCGACGGTGACGGCCCGGATGGTGTCGCCGTCGACGTCGGCGGCGACCGGGCGGTGATCGGTGAGCACGGTGAGCCGGCCTCGCCCGGTCGGGAGCTGCCGCCAACCCGCCGCCGCGGCGCGGTGCGGGGCGAGCATCGCCTCCAGCACGGCGAGCGCGACCCGCGGCTCGTGGCACAGCTTGCTGACGCGCCCTGCGCCTGGGTTGAGCCGCAGCAGTTCGAGCGCCTCAGCGCGCAGCGGGTACCAGCGGCGGTAGTGCTCGCGTATCGCTTCGCGCAGCGCACGGTAGGTGGCGGTGACGCCGAACTCCTCCACCCAGGGGTGCTCGTCCGGCGGCACCGCCTGGGAGGTGAGCTGGCCGCCGAGCCAGTCGGTCTCCTCGGTCAGAACGGCGCTGCGCCCCGCCCGGCAGACGGCGAGGGCGGCAGCCACGCCGCCGAGGCCGCCGCCCACGATCAGGACGTCGGTCTCGGTGGGGGTGGCGATGGG
>NZ_JADKMA010000028.1 GCF_017676365.1 Streptomyces oryzae | reverse complement strand
GGCCCTCCCCGCCCCTGCGGGTCACTCCTCGGAGGCCGGTGCCGACACCGCTCCGGCTCCGCCTTCCTGCTCTGCGGCGGCCGTCTTCCTGGCGGCCGACTTCTTGGCGGCGGTCTTCTTCGCCGTCGACTTCGCGGCCGGCTTCTCCGCCGCCTTGCCGGTCGCCTTCGCGGCCGACTTCGCCGTCGTCTTCTTGGCCGCCGTCTTAGCCGCCGTCTTGGTTGCGGTCTTGGCCGCGGTCTTCTTGGCCGCCGCCTTCTTCGCCGGGGCCTTCTTGGCCGCCTTCTTCCCTGCGGTCTTCTTCGCCGGAGCGACGGCCTCGCCCTCGTCCGCCGGAGCGGTGGTGGTGACCGTACGGGTCACCCGCCGCCGGGGCCGGGCCGGGGCCACGTCGGTGACGACCTCGCCGACCACGGGCTCGGACTCGGCAGGGGCGGCAGCCGGAGCGGCCACCTCGTCCGAGGGGACGACCAGCACGGCAGCCGCGTCGTCACCCGTACGGGGAGCACCGGCCGGTGCGCTGGCCTTGCGCGTCACCCGCCGCCGACGCCGCGCGCCGGTGGCCGGCTCGGCCTCGGCAGGTGCGGCCTCGGGAGCTGCCGACTCGGCCGGGGCCCCGGCCTGCACCGGGGCCGCGGCGGACTCCGGCACAGCGGGCTCTGCGGCAGCGGGCTCGGCGACAGCCGATTCCGCGACCGCAGCCTCGGCGACAGCGGGCTCCGCTGCTGCGGGCTCGGTGACCACCGGCTCGACCACCTCGGCGGTCTCGCGCACCGCGCGCTTGGGCGACCCCGCGGGGGCGCTCGCCTTGCGGCTGCCCCGGCGCCGACGGCCGCCGCGCGAGGCGGAAGCCGCGGCCTCCGCCTCGGCGGCGCTGCTGAACAGCTCCTCGTCCGGTACGAACTCCACCGGTGCGGGTGCCGGAGCCGAGACGTCGGCGGCCTCGGCCACCGCCTCGGCGGGCTCCACGGCGACAGCGGCAGGCGCGGTGGCGGGCGAGGGCTCCGGCTGCGCCGGTGTGGGCTCGACCGGCGCGGGCTCGACGGGGGCCGGCTGCGGCTGTACCGCCTGCTGGGCCTTCGCCTCGGCCTTCTCCGCCTTGCCCTTGCCCTTCTTGCCCTTCTTGCCGCCGCCACCGGTCGCGGCGGCGGCGGTGGCCTGGTCCATGTGCACGATGACGCCGCGGCCGTTGCAGTGCACGCACTGCTCGGAGAAGGACTCCAGCAGCCCCTGCCCGACCCGCTTACGGGTCATCTGCACCAGGCCCAGCGAGGTGACCTCGGCCACCTGGTGCTTCGTACGGTCCCGGCCCAGGCACTCCAGCAGTCGGCGCAGCACCAGATCGCGGTTGGACTCCAGGACCATGTCGATGAAGTCGATCACGATGATGCCGCCGAGGTCGCGCAGCCGCAGCTGGCGCACGATCTCCTCGGCCGCCTCCAGGTTGTTCCTGGTGACCGTCTCCTCCAGGTTGCCGCCCTGGCCGGTGAACTTGCCGGTGTTGACGTCGACGACGACCATCGCCTCGGTCCTGTCGATCACCAGCGAGCCACCGCTGGGCAGCCACACCTTGCGGTCCAGCGCCTTGGCGAGCTGCTCGTCGATGCGGTACGTCGCGAAGACGTCCACGTCCGAGGTCCACTTCTGCAGCCGCTCGCCGAGGTCGGGGGCCACGTGCGAGACATAGCCGTGGATGGTCTCCCACGCTTCGTCGCCGCTGACGATGACCTTGGAGAAGTCCTCGTTGAAGATGTCCCGCACCACGCGGACGGTCATGTCCGGCTCGCCGTAGAGCAGCGTGGGCGCGTTGCCCTTCTGGGCCTTCTTCTGGATGTCCTCCCACTGCGCCTGCAGCCGTTCGACGTCGCGGCGCAGCTCCTCCTCGCTGGCGCCCTCGGCCGCCGTACGGACGATCACGCCGGCGCCCTCGGGGACGACCCGCTTGAGGATCTGCTTGAGCCGCGAGCGCTCGGTGTCCGGGAGCTTGCGGCTGATGCCCGTCATGGAGCCCTCGGGCACATAGACCAGATAGCGGCCCGGGAGCGAGACCTGGCTGGTCAGCCGGGCGCCCTTGTGACCGATCGGGTCCTTGGTGACCTGCACCAGCACCGACTGGCCCGACTTGAGCGCGGTCTCGATCCGGCGCGGGCCGCCCGCCATGCCCAGCGACTCGAAGTTGACCTCGCCCGCGTACAGCACGGCGTTGCGGCCCTTGCCGATGTCGACGAAGGCGGCCTCCATCGACGGCAGCACGTTCTGCACCTTGCCGAGGTAGACGTTGCCGACGTACGAGGTCGACTGCTCCTTGTTGACGAAGTGCTCGACCAGCACGTCGTCCTCGAGGACGGCGATCTGGGTGCGCTCACCGCTCTGCCGGACGATCATCTCGCGCTTGACGGCCTCGCGGCGGGCCAGGAACTCCGCCTCGGTGATGATCGGCACCCGGCGGCGGCCCTGTTCACGGCCCTCGCGGCGGCGCTGCTTCTTGGCCTCAAGACGGGTGGAGCCCTTGATGGCCTGCACCTCGTCGGAGGGCTCGTCCTTCTTCTTGCGCGGCTCGCGGACCTTGACGACGGTGCGCTCGGGGTCGTCCGAGGTGACCGTCTCGCTCGCGGCCTCCGCGTCGCCGGACCGGCGACGGCGCCGGCGGCGACGGCGCGAGCTGCTGCTGGAAGCGCCGCCGACAGGCGCTGCCTCCTCCTCGTCCTCAGCTGCTGCCGCGGCAGGCTCGCCCGCCTCGGTCTCCTCGGCGGCCTCGGAGCGCTCCTCGCGCTCCTCCTGCTCTTCGGCCTCCGCGCCCTCGGGCTGCTCGGCGCTCTCGCCCCGGCGGCGACGGCGGCCACCACGGCGACGACGGCGCGCGGGACGCTCGTCCGCCTGGCCGCCCTCCTGCTCCTCGGCTCCCTCGGCCTCGGGCTCGGGCTCGGCCTCGGGCTCCTGAGCCTGGGCGGCGCCCTCGCGCTCCTCCCGGGCCGCGGGCTGCTCGGCTGATTCCGCGCGGCGGCGACGGCGACGGCGCGGGGCACCGGCGGTCTCGTCCTCGACGGCGGCCTCCGGCTCCGCTTCCGCTTCCGCCTCCTGCTCGGCCTCGGCCCGGCGCTCGGCCTCTGCCGCGGCGGCGGCCGACTGCGGGGTCTGGAAGGCCGGCTCGGTGAAGACAGGCGGCTGGAACATCGCCATGGGCGGCGCGGGCCGCCTACGACGACCGCCCCGCGCCTCGGCCTTCTCGGCCTTGTCAGCCTTGTCGGCCTTCTCAGCCTTGTCGGTCTTCTCCGTCTTCGCGGGCTCGGCCGGTTCGGCGGCAGCGCCCGCCTCGGCCTTCCGGGCCGCCTCGCTCGTGGGGGCCGCGAAGCCCTTGGCCACCTTCGGCTCCGCAGCCTCCGCCTCCTGCGTCCCCTCGGCTGCCTTGGCGCCCTTACGGGTCGCACGGCGCCGGGTACGGGTGGGCGCGGCAGTCTCCTCACCGGCCGCGGGCCGCTCGGCGGCGACGGGCTGCTCGGCGGGGGTCTCGGTCGACTCGGTGACCTCGCTGGCCTCTGCCGCCTCCGCGGAGGCCGGTGCGGTACCGGCACGGGTCGCACGGCGCCGGGTGCGGCCACCGGACGCGGGTTCGGCGGCAGCCGCCGTCCCCGGCTCGGCCTCCGGCTCGGTCTGCGGCTCCTCCGTCACCTGAGCGGCGGCGCCCTTGCGGGTGCTCGCACGGCGACGGCTGCGCGCCTTCGGCGCCTCGGCCCCGGTCTCCGCCGCGGCCGCGGCCTGCGGGCCCTCGGCGCTCTCGCCGGTCTCCTCCGGCCCGGCCGCCGGTGCGGAGGTCTCGCGGGTGCTGCGCCGGCGCCCGGTCTTCGCGGGCTGCCCGGCCGCCGTCTCGTCGGCGTCCTCGGCCGGTGCCGCCCTGCGGCTGGTGGCACGGCGCCGGGTACGGGCCTTCGGCGCCTCGGCCTCGGCTTCGGCCTCGGCCGTAGCCTGCGGGCCCTCGGTGCTCGCGGCGCTGTCGGTGCTGTCGGTCTGCTCGGCGCTCACGGCCTCGGCGGGCTCAGCCGGGGGCGGCGAACCCGCCGGAGCTGTCGCCTTACGGGTCGCGCGGCGACGGCCACCCGACTTCGGCGGCTCCGTCCCCACCTCGACAGTCCCCCCGACAGCCTCAGACGGCGCGGCCGCAACGACCTGCTCAGCACTCCCAGCCTGCTCAGCAGGCTCAGCCGGAGCCGGGGACCCCGCAGGGGCAGTCGCCTTACGCGTCGCACGGCGGCGCGTGCGTGCCGCGGGGGCCGGAGCGGACTCGGCGGGCGCCCCGGTAGCGGCGCCCTCGGGCGCAGCACCCTCGGAGTCGCCCTCCCCGGAGCCGTCCGCCCCGGCGCTGTCCAGCGCGGTCGGCGGCGCCGGATCCGCGGCGGTCACGGCGCCGAGCTCAGCGCTCTCCTCCGGCTCCCCGTCCTCCTCGGTCTGCGGCGCGGCCGGCGGACCCGCGGGGCGGCTGGCGGCGCGGCGACGGCGGCGCGGGGGGAGGGTGTCGCTGGGGGTGCTCAGGGCGCCGCCGGCGGTCTCGGGCGGCCCGGCGGCTCCGCCGCCGACAGTGGCCTCGCTGTCGACGACCGACCCGCCGGACGCGGTCGATCCACCGGGAACGGCGGACGTGGCGGCTTCCGCTGAAGCGGCATGACCCGCTGCGGCTGCCTCGGCTTCGTTGGATTCAGTTGGTTCGAGCATGCGGGCGGTTCTCCCGTCACGCTCCCGGGCGCCGCGCTCTGGATCCGGGGCGACCCACCTCGCGGGCGGGTCGCTCTCCGGGGCGCGGGCGCCGCACGGGAGCTCGTTGTCTCACTCGCCGGTTCCGGTTCTTGTCCGACCCGGCTACGGCAAAAGTCTGCTGGTCTGTGCGCTCGTCTGCCGTACGGCTGCCCGGGTGGCTCCCTGGCGTGCGTCGGCGGCGGCGCGCTTCGGCGGCTGTCCTACGCGGCGCCGCCCGGCACCGTCGCGACGCTGGAGATCCCTGAGCCGATGGGCTCCGGAAGCGCGTCGCGGTCAGGTGCGAACGGGTCGGTCACCGTGCCGCTCTCCTCATCGAGCGGCCCCTGCGCCAGCCTGATCACCGCTGCGGGTGTCGGCGGCGCCAGGTCGGCCGTAGCGCGGAGACCGGACAGGACGTCGTCGGGTCGTACGGCAGGTGTCACGTGTCGTACTACCAGGCGCAGTATCGCACAGGCCCCCTTGCCGGGCCTATCGGTGCTGGTGGCGGCGTCGGCTTCGGCGTGCTGTCCGGTGACCGTGAGTGAGCGGACGGCTGCCCGCGCGTCGAAGGAGCGGATGCCCTTCTTGGTCTGCCGCTGCACCTCGACCGCTTCGGCCGCCAGGAACGCGTCTGCCGCCTTCTGTGCCTCTTGCGGGGTGACGCCGTCGAGCCTCAGCTCCCATACGGATGCCTGGAGCCGGTCGCTGAAGTCGGAGCCCTGTGCCTCGACGGCGTCGACGATGTCGAGGCCGTCCGGCATGCAGCTGTCGAGCAGCGCACGCAGCTGTTCCGGGTCGCGCTGCTGGACGAGGGCGATCTCCAGGTACTCGGCCTCGCTGCCGGTGCCGGTGGGGGCGGCATTGGCGTAGCTGACCTTGGGGTGCGGGGTGAATCCGGCGGAGTACGCCATGGGTACCTCCGCCCGGCGCAGTGCCCGTTCGAAGGCGCGCTGGAAGTCGCGGTGGCTGGTGAACCGAAGGCGGCCTCGCTTGGTGTAGCGCAGGCGGAGGCGCTGCACGGTGGGTGCGGGCGGCGGGCCTTCGGGCTGTCGCTTGCCCAGTGGTTCTCTCCTCGGTGCCGGGCGGCGCGCGGGGCGCGGCCACCCATGTCTTATAGGTCTGTCTTCTGCGTCGCGTACGAAGGCGGAAGTCCGCACCGGCCAGGCGGCGCCCTCGGTGACGAGGCGCCTCACCTGCGGCCGAACCCGCCCGGAGGCGGCGGGACGCCGGGGGCGCTTCCACCAGTACCGGGCCCGGGAGGCTCTCCGGCCTGCGGCCGGGGAACCCCGGGTTGCTGCGGATGATCCTGCTGCCCAGGGTACGCGGCTGCCCTAGGGCAGCCGCTCCCGCTCCTTGGAGCGCGGCGCTCCCCCGGTCTCCGGCCGGGGCGAGCCCCACAGGGCACGCCGTATCTCTGCCCGCGTCGCGCGTACCGATTCCCGCGCTGCCCGAAGAGCCGCCCGCACCGACCGGCCGGCGGCCCGCAGCGCGCCGCCCGCCGCCCGCGCGGCGGAGGCCAGCGGACGCCACAGCCAGTCCCGCAGCACCCGTCCCACCGGCGCCAGCACAAACCGCCACAACCCCACGAACGGGACCACCAGCAGCACGTACAGCACCCGTCCGGCGAACCGGAAGACCGCAGCCGTCACCCGGCCCGCCACCCGCCAGGCGACCACCACAGCGCCCGCGATCTCCCGTACGGCCAGCGCGAGGCCCCGTCCGAGAGGTGTGAGCACCCAGCGGTGGAGGGCCAGTGCGGGCACCACGAGCAGATACCGCCCCAGCCACGCCAGCCCGGCGCCGGCCCCGCGCACCACGGCCACCACCGCGTGCCCCAGCGGCGTGAGCACATAGCGGTAGAGCCCCGCGACCGGCGCCACCACCAGCCACCGCCACAGCCAGGCGAGGGTCGCGGCGACACCCCGGCCCAGCGGGGCGAGCACATACCGCCACAGCAGCACCATGGGCAACAGCAGAAGGTGCCGCCCCAGCCAGGCCAGGCCACGGCCCAGGCCGCGCAGCACGGCCAGCACCCCATGGCCGAGCGGCGTGAGGACGTGTGCGTACACCCACGCCAGCGGCACGACGATCAGCACTCGGACGAGGAAGGCGACGGCGACGGAGATCCCGCGCGCCGCCGGCACCACCACATAGCGCCACAGACCGGCCCACGGCCAGACGAAGAGGGCCTTGCCCGTCCAGACCAGCACCAGCCCGATACCGCGGAACAGCGGTGCCAGGACAGCGCGCCACAGCCATCTCGCCGGGGCCACCACGAGGGTGCGCCACAGCCATCCCAGCCCGCGCCCCAGCGGCACCAGCACTCCGCGCCGCACCGCACGCCCCGCCAGCACCAGCCCGTCCCACGCCAGGCGGACGGGCAGCACGAGCACGAACATCACGATCCGCACCGGCAGTCGTACCGCCGCCGTCAGACACCCTTCGGGTTCCTTCGCGCGCGCGGTGGAGCCGTGGCGTGGCTGGTATGCGTTCACGCAGGCGAGGACGGGAGAAGGCGGGGCACCGGTTCGGCGGCCGGTGTGCGGATCCGGTAACGGGCCGGACTGCGGAGCGGCTACTTGTTGACCACGCTCAAGGGCAGCAGCTTCTTGCCCGTCGGGCCGATCTGGATCTCGGTGTCCATCTGCGGGCACACGCCACAGTCGAAGCAGGGGTCCCAGCGGCAGTCGGGGACCTCGGTCTCGTCCAGGGCGTCCTGCCAGTCCTCCCAGAGCCAGTCCTTGTCGAGACCGGAGTCGAGGTGGTCCCAGGGCAGCACTTCCTCGTAGGAGCGCTCGCGGGTGGTGTACCAGTCCACGTCGACGCCGGTGCCGTCCAGCGCCTTGGCCGCGGACTCCATCCACAGGTCGTACGAGAAGAACTCGCGCCAGCCGTCGAACCGGCCGCCGCGCTCGTAGACCTCGCGGATGACCGCGCCGAGGCGGCGGTCGCCGCGGGAGAGCAGGCCCTCGACGATGCCGGGCTTGCCGTCGTGGTAGCGGAAGCCGATGGAGCGGCCGTACTTCTTGTCGCCGCGGATCTTCTCCCGCAACTTGCCGAGCCGGGCGTCCGTCTCCTCGGCGGACAGCTGCGGCGCCCACTGGAAGGGGGTGTGCGGCTTGGGCACGAAGCCGCCAATGGAGACGGTGCAGCGGATGTCGTTGGACTTCGCTACCTCGCGGCCCTTGGCGATGACGCGGGTGGCCATGTCGGCGATCTGGAGCACGTCCTCGTCGGTCTCGGTGGGCAGCCCGCACATGAAGTAGAGCTTCACCTGGCGCCAGCCGTTGCCGTAGGCGGTGGCGACGGTGCGGATCAGGTCCTCCTCGGAGACCATCTTGTTGATGACCTTGCGGATGCGCTCGCTGCCGCCCTCGGGGGCGAAGGTGAGGCCGGAGCGGCGGCCGTTGCGGGTGAGCTCGTTGGCCAGGTCGATGTTGAAGGCGTCCACGCGGGTGGAGGGCAGGGAGAGGCCGACCTTGTCCTCCTCGTAGCGGTCGGCCAGGCCCTTGGCGATGTCGCCGATCTCGCTGTGGTCGGCGGAGGAGAGGGAGAGCAGACCCACTTCCTCGAAGCCGGTGTTCTTCAGCCCCTTGTCGACCATCTCACCGATACCGGTGATGGACCGCTCGCGCACCGGACGCGTGATCATGCCCGCCTGGCAGAAGCGGCAGCCGCGGGTGCAGCCGCGGAAGATCTCCACGGACATCCGCTCGTGCACCGTCTCCGCGAGGGGGACCAGCGGCTGCTTGGGGTAGGGCCACTCGTCCAGGTCCATCACGGTGTGCTTGCTCACCCGCCACGGGACGCCCGAACGGTTGGGCACGACACGGGAGATCCGGCCGTCGGCCAGATACTCGACGTCGTAGAAGCGCGGTACGTACACCCCGCCGGTCTTCGCCAGCCGCAGCAGCAGCTCGTCCCGGCCGCCGGGGCGGCCCTCGGCCTTCCAGGCGCGGATGATCTCGGTGACCTCCAGCACGGCCTGTTCGCCGTCGCCGATCACCGCCACGTCGATGAAGTCCGCGATCGGCTCCGGGTTGAAGGCCGCGTGCCCGCCCGCCATCACGATCGGGTGGTCCTCGGTGCGGTCCTTCGCCTCCATCGGGATGCCGGACAGATCGAGCGCGGTGAGCAGATTGGTGTAGCCCAGCTCGGTGGAGAACGAGACGCCGAGCACGTCGAAGGCGCCGACCGGGCGGTGTGCGTCGACGGTGAACTGCGGGACGTCGTGCTCCCGCATCAGCTGCTCCAGGTCGGGCCAGACGCTGTAGGTGCGCTCGGCCAGCACGCCCTCGCGCTCGTTGAGCACCTCGTAGAGGATCATGACGCCCTGGTTGGGCAGGCCGACCTCGTAGGCGTCCGGGTACATCAGGGCCCAGCGGACGTCCGCAGAGTCCCAGTCCTTGACGGTGGAGTTCAGCTCGCCGCCCACGTACTGGATCGGCTTCTGGACATGCGGGAGGAGGGCCTCAAGCTGGGGGAAGACCGACTCGACGGGCATCACGGGCGCGCTTTCTGGGGGTACCCCCGGCCGGAGGCTGGGGGAGGGGGACAGGGCCAGTCGTCCAGCGTAACGGTTGGCCGCGCATGCCCCGGCGGGCCGCGGCCCCGCCCCCGGGAAGACCGAAGGGGGCGGGACCGCAAGGTTCATACCCCTATCGGCCGCTGCGTCCGGATCGACTGGAGCAGCCCGACCGCGATCCACACCGCGAACATCGACGTACCACCGTAGGAGACGAACGGCAGCGGAAGTCCGGCCACCGGCATGATGCCCAGCGTCATCCCGATGTTCTCGAACGCCTGGAAGGCGAACCAGGCGATCACCCCGGCCGCGATGATCGTGCTGTACAGCTCCGTCGACTCGCGGGCGATCCGGCAGGCGCGCCAGATCAGCACGGCGAGCAGAACGAGGATCAGCCCGCCGCCCACGAAGCCCAGTTCCTCGCCGGCGACCGTGAAGACGAAGTCGGTCTGCTGCTCGGGGACGAACTGCCCGGTCGTCTGCGTGCCCTCGAACAGCCCCTTGCCGGTCAGCCCGCCGGAACCGATGGCGATGCGGGCCTGGTTGGTGTTGTAGCCGACGCCGGCCGGGTCGAGCGCCGGGTTGGCGAAGGCCGCGAACCGGTTGATCTGGTACTCGTCCAGCAGCCCGAGCGCCCACACCAGCACCGCTCCCCCGGCACCCGCCAGGCACAGCCCGATGACCCAGCGGTTGGAGGCGCCGGAGGCGAGCAGCACCGCGAGCACGATGATGACCAGCACCATCACCGAGCCGAGGTCGGGCATGGCCAGGATGACCACTATCGGCAGCGCCGCCAGGCCGAGCGCGTGCAGCACGGTGCGGTGGTCGGGGTGTTCCTGGTCGCCCGCGTCGACCTTGGCGGCGAGCAGCATCGCCATCCCCAGGATCACCGTGATCTTGATGAACTCGGCGGGCTGGACGGTGAATCCGCCGCCCAGGTTCAGCCAGGCCCGGGAGCCGTTGATGGTGGCGCCGAGCGGGGTGAGGACGCAGACGGCGAGCAGCACGGTGATGCCGTAGAGCACCGGTACGGCGCTGCGCAGTCTGCGGTGGCCGAGCCAGACGGTCCCTATCATCAGCGCGATCCCGATACCGAGGCTGATGACGTGCCGCACCAGGAAGTACCGCGGGTCGCCCTGGTTGAGCTCGGTGCGGTTGCGGGTGGCCGAGTAGACCAGCAGCGAACCGATGACCGCCAGCGCGATCCCGGACAGCATGATGACCCAGTCCAGCCGCCACACGATCGAGTCACGCGCGGTCAGCCGGTCCCAGGCCGAGCGGCGACGGGGGCCATAGCCGCCCAGGGCGAACGTCCGGGTGCTCACGGGCGTTCACCTCCGGCGAGTGCGCGGACGTCGCGGACCTGCTGGGCACCGTCCCGGCGGCGCTGCTGCTGTTCGGCTTCGTTGCGTACGGCCTCGGCCTCGCGGCGGGTACGCGGACTCTCCCCGGGCGGCGAGGCCGAGGGGCTCCCGGAGGGCGAGGCGGACGGGCTCTTGGAGGCGTCGGCGGGCTTGTCGCCGGGCTTTTCGGCCTGCTTGTCCCGCTGCGCGACGATGGTGCCGTCCTTGTCGATCTTCGGCAGCTTGGTCTCCGGCTTGGGCAGCAGCGCCTTCTTCTTGTCGATGTCGCCGTCCTTGGTGACGCCGTACATCGCGTCGTAGATCTTGCGCACGGCGGGCCCGGAGGCGCCCGAGCCGGTGCCGCCCTGGGAGATGGTCATCACGACGGTGAAGTCGTCGGTGTAGGTGGCCAGCCAGGAGGTGGTCTGCTTGCCGGCGACCTCCGCCGTACCGGTCTTGGCGCGCATCTTGATCTTGTCCTGGGGCCAGCCCGCCTCACCGAACCGCCAGGCCGCCGTGCCGTGGGTGGCCACGCCCTGGAGGGCCTTGTCCATCTGCGCGAGC
Source organism: Streptomyces oryzae (assembly GCF_017676365.1). Classification (GTDB taxonomy): domain Bacteria; phylum Actinomycetota; class Actinomycetes; order Streptomycetales; family Streptomycetaceae; genus Streptomyces; species Streptomyces oryzae. Next base: position 38,342 of record NZ_JADKMA010000028.1, on the reverse strand, counting down.
GTCTTCTTGCCCAGCGGCAGCTTGCCGTGCGAGTGCGGCTTGATCTCCTTGACCGAGTCGCCGTCCGGGCTGACGACCGCCTTGCCGAGGGTGGGGTCGTAGAGGGTGCCGCCGTTGCCGAGCGCCCCGTAGATGGTGGCCATCTGGATCGGGGTGACGAGAGTGTCGCCCTGCCCGATGGAGTAGTTCACGCTGTCACCGGCTCGCATCTTCATGCCGGAGACGCAGTTCTCCTTGGCGATCCGCTCCGCGTAGCTGGGCCGGCCCTTGGCGTTGTCGGCCTGCTTGCACCAGGCGTCCTTGTTGGCCTCCCAGTAGTTCTTCTTCCACTTGCGGTCCGGGACGCGCCCCTCGACCTCGTTGGGGATGTCGATCCCGGTCTTCTTGCCGAGGCCGAAGTCGTGCGCCGTCCGGTAGAACCAGTCCTTGGCGCCCTTCTTGGGCAGGTTCCCGCCGTCCTTCTTCCACTGCTTGTAGGCCAGGTCGTAGAAGACGGTGTCGCAGGAGACCTCGAGTGCGCGGCCGAGGTTGATGCTGCCGTGGCCCTCGGACTCGAAGTTCTTGAAGACCTGGCCGCCCACCTTGTAGCTCGGCGAGCAGTCGTACCTGCCGTTGAACGGGTAGCCCGCCTTGACGGCGGCCGTGGTGGAGATGACCTTGAAGACGGAACCCGGAGCCGACAGCCCCTGGATGGCGCGGTTCAGCAGCGGGTAGTTGGACTTCTTCCCGGTGAGCTTGGCGTACTCCTTGCCGGAGATGCCGCCGACCCAGGCGTTGGGGTCGTACTCGGGGTTGGAGGCCATGGACACGACCCGGCCGGTCTTGTTCTCCATCACCACGACGGCGCCCGCGTCGGCCTTGTAGTTGCGGCCGGTGTTCTTGTCGAACTCCTTGCGGGCGTCCTTCATCGCCTTGTCGAGCTGCTTCTCGGCCACCGCCTGGACGCGGGCGTCCATCGAGGTGACCAGGTTGGAGCCGGGGCGCGCCTTGTCGCTCTCGGCCTCGCCCATCACCCGGCCGAGGTTGTCGACCTCGTAGCGGGTGACGCCGGAGGAGCCGCGCAGCTGGCTGTCGTAGGAGCGCTCCAGGCCGTTGCGGCCGATCTCGTCGGAGGCGAGGAACGGCGAGTCGGTGTCCTTGGCCTTCTCGATCTCCTCGTCGGTGACGGGCGAGAGGTAGCCGAGGGCCTGCGAGGTGTTGGCCCCGTACGGCGCCGGGTAGCGGCGGACGGCTTCCGGCTCGGCGGTGATCCCGGGGAAGTCCTCGGACCGCTCCCGGATCTGCAGGGCCTGCTGGGGCTTGGCGTCGTCGGTGACCGGGATCGGCTGGTAGGGCGAGCCGTTCCAGCACGGCTGCGGCGTCTTCGCGTCACACAGCCGGACCTTCTCCCTGACGGTCTTGGGCGACATGCCCAGCACCTTGGCGAGCCGTTCCAGCACCGCCTTGCCGTCGTCGTCCTGCTTCATCAGCTCAGTGCGGGAGGCCGAGACCACCAGCCGGGTCTCGTTGTCGGCGATGGGCACACCTCGGGCGTCCAGGATGGAGCCGCGCGTCGCCGGCTCGACGACCTGCTGGACGTGGTTGCCCTTGGCCTCCTTCTGGTACTCGTCGCCGTTGCGGACCTGGAGATACCACAGCCGGCCGCCCAGCGTCAGCAGCAGCGACAGCACCAGGATCTGGATGGCGACCAGCCGAATGGTGACCCGGGAGGAACGGCCGGTCTCAGGAATGTTTGTCACGGCGCGCAGCGCCTCCTTGAGGGGCGGTGGTCGGGCTGGGGGTACCTCCCGGCCGAAGGCTGGGGGAGGGTGGAATTTGTCACAGCCGCTTGACCCCCTTGATCTTGCCCGTCTTGCCGCCGCCGAGGCTCACCGTCTTGTTGCGCGGGGTGCGCTTGCCGGCCTTCAGCCCCTTGCCGCCCTTGCCCGCCTTGCCGAGCAGGCTGCTCCCGGCGGAGGCGCTGAGGCCGGTTCCCGAGGTGAGCCAGCCGTAGGCGCGCATCCCGCCGTCCGCGCTGCCGCCGCCGGGCTCGGTCCCGATCGGGTCCTTCTCACCGCGCCGGGCCAACGACATGATCAGCGGAACGACGAACGGCGCCAGCAGCAGGTCATAGATGGTCGCCGTGATCAGCAGCCCGCTGAGTCCGACCTGGCGGGCCACGGTGTCCCCGACCAGCGCCCCTACCCCCGCGTACAGCAGCGTGGAGCCGATCGCGGCGGAGGCGACGACGAGCATGGGCACGGTTGCCGAGCGGTGCTGCCCGGCCTCCGGCTTGGTCAGCCCGGCGGCGTAGCCGATCAGGCAGAGCACCAGCGCGTAGCGGCCCACGGCGTGGTCGGCCGGCGGGGCGATGTCGGCCAGCAGCCCGGCGCAGAAGCCGACGACGGCGCCTGCGGTGTGGCCGTAGACCAGTGCGAGGCCGAGGACGACGAGCAGCAGCAGGTCCGGCACGGCGCCCGGCAGTTGGAGTCTGGCCAGCACGGTGACCTGGAGCATCAGGGCGACGACCACGAGAGCGGCCGAGAGCAGCATCCGGTTGAGGTACACGTGGATCAGCTCCTGGGCGAGGGCGTACCGCTGGGCGTCTTGGTCACGGTCACCGTGGGGGCGGGCTTGGGCTTCGGGGGCTTCTTGGCCTTGAGGACCTCGTCGCGCGGGTCCTTGCGAGGCGGCTGGACGACGACGCCGACCACATCGAGCCGGGTGAAGCCGACGTAGGGCCGCACCCGCACCGTCCGGGTGAGGTCGCCCCGGTGCCGGTTGACCTTGATGACCTCGCCGACGGGGACGCCCGGCACGAACGGCTTGTCGTTGCTGGAGCCGAAGGTGACCAGCCGGTCGCCCTTCTTCACCCGGGCGTTGCCGTTGAGCAGCTGGACGTTGAGCGCGTTGCCGCCGCGCCCGGCGGCGAAACCCAGCTCGTTGCTCTTCTCCATGCGGGTGCCGACGGTGAAGTCGGGGTCGTTGGCCAGCAGCACGGTGGAGGTCGAGGAGCCGACGGTGGTGAGCCGGCCGACCAGCCCGTCACCGTTGAGGACGGTCATGTCGCGGCGCAGCCCGTCCTCGCGGCCCGCGTCGATGGTGACGGTCCAGGAGAAGCCCTGGGCCGCGCCGATCGCGATGACCTGGGCGCCCTTGACGCCGTAGCCGCCCGCGCCCGCGGTCTTGAGGAGCTTGTCCAGCTCTCTGGCCCGGGACCGGTTGCGGTCGGTGGAGCCGAGCTTCTGCCGCAGCGCGGCGTTCTCCTGCTCCAGCCGGCTGACGCGCTCGTGATGGGCGCCCGAGTCGCGGACGGCGGCGATGGCGTTGCCGACGGGGTCGACCGCCGAGGCCATTCCGTTCTCGACCGGGCCAAGGACGGAGGCGGCTGATCGCCGCGCACCGTCGAGCGGAGACTGCTCGCCCCCTCTGAGGTCCACCGTGATCAGTGCGAACGCGATGGCGATCAGAAGGACGAGCAGCAGCCGGCTTTCTCGTGTGTCCCTCACGTGCGGCGGCCGTGCCTTTCTCTGGGGCAGCCCCGCGTCCACGGGGTGCAGGGCGGCGGCCGCCACAGCGTTCGAACGACCCGCCGCGTGAACGGTCAGTTATTGCGAACAGGCGTATTCGCCGGCTCGGCGCTCAGCGGCGCGGCTGGGCGTCGAGCACTTGCTGGAGCGCCTCGAACTCCTCCACGCACTTGCCGGAACCCAGCGCGACCGAGTCCAGCGGGTCCTCCGCGATGTGGATGGGCATCCCCGTCTCGCGGCGAAGGCGCTCGTCCAGGCCGCGCAGCAGGGCGCCGCCACCGGTGAGCACGATGCCGCGGTCCATCACATCGCCGGACAGCTCCGGCGGGCACTTGTCGAGGGTGGTCTTGACCGCGTCGACGATCGCGTTGACCGGCTCCTCGATGGCCCTTCGGACCTCGGCCGCGGAGATCACCACGGTCTTGGGGAGCCCGCTGACCAGGTCACGGCCGCGGATCTCGGTGTGCTCGTCCTTGTCCAGGTCGTGCGCCGAACCAATGGTGATCTTGATGCTCTCGGCGGTGCGCTCGCCGAGCAGCAGGCTGTACTCCTTCTTGATGTGCTGGATGATCGCGTTGTCGAGCTCGTCGCCCGCGACCCGGATCGACTGTGCGGTGACGATGCCGCCGAGCGAGATCACGGCGACCTCGGTGGTGCCGCCGCCGATGTCCACCACCATGTTGCCGGTGGCCTCGTGGACCGGCAGACCGGAGCCGATCGCCGCGGCCATCGGCTCCTCGATGATGTGCACCTGGCGGGCGCCCGCCTGGGTGGACGCCTCGATGACCGCGCGCCGCTCGACACCGGTGATCCCGGAGGGCACGCACACCACCACACGGGGCCGGGCGAGATAGCGCCGCTTGTGGATCTTCAGGATGAAGTAGCGGAGCATCCGCTCGGTGATCTCGAAGTCGGCGATGACGCCGTCCTTCAACGGCCTTACGGCAACGATGTTGCCAGGGGTGCGGCCGATCATCTTCTTCGCCTCGGCGCCGACCGCCAGGATTCCGCCTGTGTTGGTGTTGATCGCGACGACGGACGGCTCGTTGAGGACGATCCCGCGACCCCTGACGTACACCAGCGTGTTGGCGGTCCCGAGGTCGACAGCCATATCACGGCCGATGAACGACATGTTGGTTCCCATGGATGCGTCTGGCCTTCCAAGTGGGGCGATGTGGTGTGCGGCTACGGAAGGAGGTGGAGTACCGCGCAAGCATGCTCAAAGCGCGAGGCTTCCATCGTAGACGCGCTTGCTCGAACACGTGGAGACGGTTCCTCCGCCATTGTCGGCGGAAGTCCGAACGGCCACCGTAATGGTGACGTCGTGTCGGAGCCGAGCCCCGGTCCATTCCGCCACAGGCGGCCGATTCGGCGTCGAAGGAGGTCGAGCCCGGACGAGCTCAGGAAAAGCTGGGGAAGAAAATTTTCATCTCCCGCTGCGCGGACTCCTCCGAGTCCGAGGCGTGAATCAGGTTCTCCCGCACGATGGTGCCGAAATCGCCGCGTACGGAGCCGGGAGCAGCAGCGATCGGGTCGGTGGGGCCCGCCAGTGCCCGGATGCCTTCGATCACCCGTTCGCCCTCGACCACCATGACGACGGACGGCCCCGAGGCCATGAACTCCACCAGCGGCTCGTAGAACGGGCGGCCCTCGTGCTCCGCGTAGTGCTGCTCCAGCGTGGCCCGATCCAGCGTACGCAGCTCCATGGCCGCGATGGACCAGCCCGCCTTGCGCTCGATACGGCCGATGATCTCGCCTACCAGGCCACGTCGGACCGCATCGGGCTTGAGGAGGACGAGGGTGCGCTGGCTCATGTGTGCGGCTCCTTGGCTGGGCTCGTACGGTGACCAGAGGTTACCTGCGGCCCACGGATGCGGTGACGCCGGGGATCACTTTCCGCCGCCACCTTGCACCGTCTCGCAGCGCTTAGGCGTCACTTATCAGCCATTTATGCGCCACTTCCGCCATCAGCCCGCGGATTCCGCTCCCGCGGCAGGTTCGGCAGCGGCCGCGAAGCGGGCTTTCGCCTCGTCGATCTTCTTGCCGAAGTGCACCGAAGCCCACCACAGCCCACCGAAACAGGCGCCCAGGAAGAACATCGCGGGAACCACGAATCCACTCGCGATCAGCGCGATCTGCAGCACCCAGCCGAGCTGTACGCCACCCGGACGGGTGAGGACGCCACACAGCAGCAGGCACAGCGCCATGGCGATTCCGCTGACTGTCCAGACGGTGCCCGCCGAAAGGTCACTCGTTCGCATTGCGACCAATCCGGCGAAACCGATGACGAAGAACTCGCCGATCAGCGTGGACGCACACAGCGTTCGCATCTAACGCCTCCCTCCCAGCAGCAGCCGGGCCTCGCCGACCGTGATGACCGAGCCGGTGACCAGCACGCCGGCCCCCGCGTACTCACCCTCCTCCTCGGCGAGGGTGACCGCCTCCTCCAGCGCCGCGTCCAGCCGGGGCTCCACCTGGACCCGCTCGTCTCCGAAGACCTCGACGGCGACGGCGGCCAACTCGTCCACGTCCATGGCGCGGTGGCTGGAGTTCCGGGTGACCACGATCTCCGCGAAGATCGGCTCGAACGCCTCCAGCAGTCCCCGCACATCCTTGCCGTCGCTGGTCCCGACGACGCCGATCAGCCGGCTGAAGTCGAAAGCCTCGCTGATGGCCGCCGCGGTGGCCTGCGCCCCGCCGGGGTTGTGCGCGGCGTCCAGCAGCACCGACGGGCTGGTCCGCACCAGCTCCAGCCGGCCGGGCGAGGAGACCGAGGCGAACGCCTGCCGCACCACATCGATGTCGAGGGTGCGGGCCTGCTGCTGGCCGATACCGAAGAACGCCTCCACGGCGGCGAGCGCCACACAGGCGTTGTGCGCCATATGGGCACCGTGCAGCGGCAGGAAGACGTCCGGGTACTCACCGCCGAGACCGCGCAGCGTGAGCTGCTGGCCGCCGACGGCCAGCTGCCGGGAGACGACGCCGAACTCCATGCCCTCGCGGGCGACCGTGGCGTCCACCTCGACGGCCTTCTTCAGCACCACCGAGGCGGCCTCCACCGGCTGCTGTGCCAGCACCACGGTGGCGTCCGGCTTGACGATGCCGGACTTCTCCTGGGCGATCCGCTCCGGCGTGTCGCCGAGCCGGTCGGTGTGGTCCAGGGAGATGGGGGTGATGACGGCGACGTCCGCGTCGATCACGTTGGTCGCATCCCAGGTGCCGCCCATCCCGACCTCGACGACGGCCACGTCCACCGGCGCGTCCGCGAACGCGGCGAACGCCATGCCGGTGAGCACCTCGAAGAAGGAGAGCCGGTACTCCTGCTGGGCATCGACCATCTCGATGTACGGCTCGATGTCCCGGTACGTCTCGATGAAACGCTCGGCGGAGACGGGCGCGCCGTCGATGCTGATGCGCTCGGTGACCGACTGGACGTGCGGCGAGCTGTAGCGCCCGGTGCGCAGCTCGAAGGCGCCGAGCAGCGCTTCGATCATGCGGGCCGTGGTGGTCTTGCCGTTGGTGCCGGTGATGTGGATGGACGGGTAGGAGCGCTGCGGCTCGCCCAGCACGTCCACCAGTGCGGCGATGCGCTGCACCGAGGGGTCCAGCTTGGTCTCGCCCCAGCGGGTGGCCAGCTTCTCCTCCACCTCGCGCAGCGCCCGGTCCAGCTCGGGGTCCTCGGGCCGGCTGGGCACCACGTCCGGCTGCGGGGGTCCGGCCTGGGCCCGCAGGGTGCGGCTGCCCGCCTCGATCACTGCGAGGTCGGGGTCGCGGTCGGTCTCCTCCCCGACGATCTCCTCGAACGAGGAGGGCTCGGGCGAATCGGGCTCGGGCTCGTGGGGCTGGGGCGTGTCGCTCACGACGCCCAGTCTACGGAAGAGCCTCCGCCGGTTGGGCCGCCGACCATTCCCGCCGCAACGGCGACCGACCACATACGGCGTGCTGGGGGTGCCCCCTGCTCGCAGAGCTTGGGGGAGGTGCCCAACCAGCTCAGGCCGGTTCGGCACCGCCGGTCACCTTGGACGTGGTGCTCGCCGTCGCGGCGGGAAAGAATCAGAGCCGGTCCAACTGCTGCTGCAGCCGCTCGATGTCGGCCTCCGCTGCAGTCTTGCGGGTCCGGATCTTCTCGACCACATGATCCGGGGCCTTCGCCAGGAACGCCTCATTGGAGAGCTTCGCTCCGGTCTGCGCCAGTTCCTTCTCCGCGGCGGCCAAATCCTTGGCCAGCCGCTTGCGTTCGGCCTCCACGTCGATCGCGCCCGACAGGTCGAGGCTGACCGTCGCGCCCGCGACCGGCAGCGAGGCCGTGGCCTGGAAGTCCTCCCCCGCGGGCTGGAGCCGCAGCAGCTGCCGGACGGCGTCCTCGTGGGCCACCAGCGGGGTGCCGTCCAGGTCGAGCCGGGCCGGGACCTTCTGGCCCGGCTGGAGGCCCTGGTCGGCGCGGAAGCGGCGCACCTCGGTGACCGCCTGCTGCACCACGGCGATCTCCTGCTCGGCAGCCGCGTCGCGGAAGCCGGAGTCCTTCGGCCAGTCCGCGACGACGACGGACTCGCCGCCGGTCAGCGTCGTCCACAGCGTCTCGGTGACGAACGGGACGACCGGGTGCAGCAGCCGCAGCGTCACGTCCAGGACCTCGCCCAGCACGCGGCGGGAGACCTCGGCGGGCCTGCCGCCCTTGGCGAAGATGGTCTTGGACAGCTCGACGTACCAGTCGAAGACCTCGTCCCAGGCGAAGTGCCGCAGCGCGTCGGAGAGCTTGGCGAACTGATAGTCGTCGTAATAGCCGTCGACCTCGGCCAGCACCTCGTTCAGCCGGGAGAGGATCCAGCGGTCGGTGGCGGCCATCTCGGACGCGTCCGGCAGCGGGCCGTCGACCGTGGCGCCGTTCATCAGCGCGAAGCGGGTGGCGTTCCACAGCTTGTTGGCGAAGTTGCGGGACGCCTTGACCCAGTCCTCGCCGATCGGCACGTCGGTGCCGGGGTTGGCGCCGGAGGCGAGGGTGAAGCGGAGCGCGTCGGAGCCGTAGGCGTCCATCCAGTCCAGCGGGTCGACGACGTTGCCGAAGGACTTGGACATCTTCTTGCCGTGCTCGTCGCGGACGAGGCCGGTCAGCGCGATGGTGTGGAAGGGCGGCTCCTCCATCACGTACATACCGAACATCATCATCCGCGCGACCCAGAAGAAGATGATGTCGTAGCCGGTGACCAGGACGTCGGTGCCGTAGAACTTCTCCAGGTCCGGGGTCTGGTCGGGCCAGCCCAGGGTGGAGAAGGGCCACAGGCCGGAGGAGAACCAGGTGTCCAGGACGTCCGGGTCCTGGTGCCAGCCCTCGCCGGTGGGAGGCTCCTCGTCGGGGCCGACGCAGACGACCTCGCCTTCGGGGCCGTACCAGACGGGAATGCGGTGGCCCCACCACAGCTGGCGGGAGATCGTCCAGTCGTGCATGTTGTCGACCCAGTCGAAGTACCGGGACGACATGTCGGCGGGGTGGATCCGGACGCGGCCGTCGCGCACGGCGTCACCGGCGGCCTGGGCGAGCGGGGCGACCTTGACCCACCACTGCATGGACAGCCGCGGCTCGATGGTCGTCTTGCAGCGGGAGCAGTGCCCGACGCTGTGCACGTAGGGGCGCTTCTCCTGCAGGACGCGGCCCTGCTCGCGCAGCGCGGCCACGATGGCCGAGCGGGCCTCGAAGCGGTCCAGGCCTTGGTAGGGGCCGTGTGCGGTGATGACGCCGCGCTCGTCCATCACCGTGAGCATGGGCAGCCCGTGGCGGCGGCCGATCTCGAAGTCGTTCGGGTCGTGCGCCGGGGTGACCTTGACCTGGCCTGTGCCGAACTCGGGGTCGACGTGGCTGTCGGCGACGACGGGGATGGAGCGGTCGGTCAGCGGCAGCTTGATCAGCTTGCCGATCAGGTGCTGATACCGCTCGTCGTCCGGGTGGACGGCGATGGCGGTGTCGCCCAGCATCGTCTCGGCGCGGGTGGTGGCGACGACGACGGTGTCTTCGCCCTCGCCGTACTTGAGCTGGACCAGCTCGCCGTCGTCCTCCTGATACTCCACCTCGATGTCGGAGATGGCGGTCAGACAGCGCGGGCACCAGTTGATGATCCGCTCGGCGCGGTAGATCAGCCCGTCGTCGTACATCTTCTTGAAGACGGTCTGGACGGCGCGCGAGAGGCCCTCGTCCATGGTGAAGCGCTGGCGGGACCAGTCGACGCCGTCGCCGAGGCGCCGCATCTGGCCGAGGATCTTGCCGCCGTACTCCTCCTTCCAGCGCCACACCCGCTCGACGAACGCCTCCCGGCCGAGGTCCTGCCGGGACTTGCCCTCCTCGCCGAGCTGCTGTTCGACCTTGTTCTGGGTGGCGATGCCCGCGTGGTCCATGCCGGGCAGCCACAGCGCCTCGTAGCCCTGCATCCGCTTGCGGCGGGTGAGGGCGTCCATGAGGGTGTGCTGGAACGCGTGCCCGAGGTGGAGAGATCCTGTGACGTTCGGGGGCGGGATGACGATGGTGTACGGCTGCTTGCCGCTCTTGGGGTCCGCCTCGAAGTAGCCCCGCTCCACCCAGCGCTCGTACAGCTTCCCCTCTACCTCGGCCGGCGCGTACTGGGTCGGCAGGTCTGCGGGAATGGCGCTGTTCGGCCCGTTGATCTCCGGGCTCTGCTGAGTGTTGTCGGTCACGACGGCCAGTGTACGGGCGCCAATGTCCCGGTCTCGAATCGGTTTGAGGACCGGTGCAGCGCTTGTCGGAGCTATCCGTCACTATAAGCGGAGCGCATTCGACTACTTGTTCACGGAGGGGAAGCGCCGCTCATGAGTAACAACCAGCCCGGCCCTTACGGCCAACAGCCAGGGCAGCCCGGGCCGTACGGCCAGCAGCCGGGCCCGTACGGGCAGCCCCCGCAGCAGGGCGGCCCCAACCCGTACGGCGGCGCCCCCGGCCAGCCCGGTTACGGCTACCCGCAGCAGGGCGCACCGCAGCAGCCCCCGGGACCGCCGCAGCAGGGTTACGGCTACCCGCAGCAGGGCGGCCCCGGCATGCCCGGCCAGCCGGGCCCCTACGGTCAGCCCGGCCCGCCGATGCCCCCGCAGGGCGGCGGCGGCAAGGGCAAGACGATCGGGATCGTCGTCGGCGCCCTGGTGGTTGTGGCCGCCGTCATAGGCGGCGTCGTCCTCTTCACCGGAGGGGACGACGACGAGGGCGGCGGAGGCGGCGGCAAGGGCGGCGGCTCCAAGGTCGCCGACGACGGCAAGAGGTACAAGCTGATCACCCCCGCCACGGTCGCCGGCGAGTACGACAAGAAGCCGGGCTCGGAGAACAGCTCTTCCGGGGGCTTCAGCGAGTCCGACAAGCAGAAGTTCGAGCAGTTCGGCGTCAAGGACCCCAAGAACGTCAACGCCGCCTACAAGAGCGGCACCGGACTCGACACCAAGCAGCTCAACTTCGGTGGCGTCTACGGCGAGATCGAGAACCCCGAGGCCGTCGTCAACGCCGCACTGCTGATGGTGGCCAAGGAGGCCAAGGAGGACCCCAGCACGGGCGGCGGCGGCAAGGCCGAACTGGACGGCGAGCCGCAGGAGGTCAAGCCGAGCGGGCTCGGCGACGACGCGGTGATGAAGTGCCAGAAGGTCAAGTACAGCGCGCCTCCCGGTGACACCTCCGGCATCAAGGGCTTCACGATGCCGTTCTGCATGTGGGGCGACCACAGCACCATCGGCTTCGTGGTGACCGCCTCCTCGGCCGACGTGCTCAGCGGCAAGGACACCCCGGTCTCCGAGGCCGGCGAGACGACCGCCAAGGTCCGCAAGGACGTGCGCGTCCCGATCAACTGACGCCGGCCGCCCCGCGGGGCGTGCGGTAGTGCCGCGCAGCGAGCGATCCTCGACGGCGCCCGGCCGGACTCGGCCGGGCGCCGTCGGCGCTCGAACCGCAGGGCCGCGGCGGATCACAGCGGGCCGCAGCTGAAGCAAGCGGAACATAAGCGGGCAACTCGCCGAGAATTTTTCACGATTAGGTTCCCAGCCGGCTCCGATTCGGCGCCCGGTGCGGCGCTCTCGTCGTGCATCCGTCAAGATGTCCGAGCGCGTTCAAGCACATCCACGGAGGGGAAGCGCCACCATGAGCCACAACCAGCCAGGCCCGTACGGTCAGCAAGGACCGTACGGCCAGCAGCCGCAGCAGCCGGGCCAGCCCGGTCCTTACGGTGGCGCTCAGGGCCAGCCGCAGCAGCCTGGCTACGGCTACCCGCAGCAGGGCCAGCCGCAGCAGCCCGGTTACGGCTACCCGCAGCAGGGCCAGCCGCCGCAGGGCGGGGCCCCGTACGGTCAGCCGGGACAGCCGGGTCAGCCGGGTCAGCCGCACCCCGGTATGCCGATGCCGCCGCAGGGCGGCGGGGGCAAGGGCAAGACCATCGGCCTCGTCGTCGGCGCCCTGGTCGTCGTCGGCGCGATCGTCGGCGGTCTGTTCATGTTCGGTGTGATCGGCGGGAGCGAGTACAAGCTGACGACGCCGGACACGGTGGCGAGCGACTACAAGATCCAGGGCGAGGGCAAGACCTTCAACGGCAAGAAGGGCTCGTTCGGCCAGAGCGAGGACAAGATCCCCGGCATGACGGCCGACAAGGGCGTCGGGGCCAAGTACACCTCCGGGTCCAAGCAGCTCCAGTTCCAGGGTGCTTGGGGCTCGGTCGACGACCCCGAGAAGGCTGTCGACTGGGTCATGGACGAGGTGGGCAAGAGCGCGGGCTCCAGCGGCAAGACCGGTGAGGTCAAGGACGTCTCCCCGTCCGGCTTCGACGGCGACACGATGAAGTGCCAGACCCTCTCGGCCATGGGCCGGAAGGCCGACCTGTGCGTCTGGGCCGACGGCAGCACGCTGGGCGAGGTCGTCCTGATGGACCCGGCCGGCGGCAGCGGCGGCGACCTCGACAAGGCCGCCGAGACGACCGCGCAGGTCTTCAAGGACTCCCGCGTCGAGAAGTGAGCCGACGATGACCCAGCCTCCCGGACCTTCCGGGCCCTACGGGGCGGGTGGGTACGGGCAGCAGCCACCGGGTCCCGGAGGCGGTCCCTATGGACCGCCGCAGGGGCCCGGTTTCGGCGCTCCCGGCCCCTACGGCGGCTGGCCGCCCGCTCCCCCACCGCGCCGCCGCGGACTGAGCTCGGGCGCCATCACGGCCATCGTGCTCGGCAGCCTGGCGGCGGTCGGTGTGGTGCTGTTCGCCCTGGCGGCGCTGGTACGCGCCGGGCAGCCGCAGGGCACCGAGAAGATCGCCTTCCCCTCCACCCTGGAGGACGGGAAGTACCACCGCATGGACGGCAACGCCCAGGTGGAGGCGCAGGAACGGCAGCTGCAGGACAAGCTGCCCAGCAACGGAACCGCCAAGGTCGCCACCTACTCGGCCAGTTCGTCGGGCGATCCCACGGCGGGCGGCCTGGCCATCGCCGGCGCGTACGGCGACATCGACGTCTCCTCCGCCAAGATGCGCGACGACATGCTGGACGGCATGCGGCAGAGCCAGAGCGGCGAGGTCGTCGGAGGGCGCCGGGAGTTCACCCCGGGCTCGGGCGAGGTGGAGGTCTCCTGCCAGCTGACACGGATCGCCCAGGGCAGCACCGCGGTGTACGCGCCCGCCTGTGCCTGGGCCGATCACTCCACGGCGGCCACCGTGCTGGAGATCGACCTCGCCAACACCTCGCCGGGCGATGTCGACTTGGAGGAGTTCGCGAGCGTCACGGCGCGGGTCAAGGACAAGGTGACGATGCCCAAGTAGTACCGCGGCAGCCGGCCTACCCGGCAACGCGAAGGCCCGCCCCCGCTTTCCGGGGGCGGGCCTTCGCCGCAGTCAGGAGAGGCTCTCAGGCGCTCTTCTCGTGCCGCTGCTGCTCGCCGTTGCCCCGGGCGCGGGGCACCAGGGTCGGGTTCACGTTGGAGTGCACGACCTCCTCGGTGATCACCACGCGCTCGACGTCCTTGCGGGACGGCACCTCGTACATCACCGACTGGAGGACCTCCTCCATGATGGCGCGCAGGCCGCGGGCGCCGGTGCCGCGCAGGATGGCCTGGTCGGCGATGGCCTCCAGCGCGGGGCGGTCGAAGTCCAGCTCCACGCCGTCGAGTTCGAAGAGCCGCTGGTACTGCTTGACGAGCGCGTTCCTGGGCTCCATGAGGATCTGCAGCAGCGCCTCGCGGTCGAGGTTGTGCACCGAGGTGATGACCGGAAGGCGGCCGATGAACTCGGGGATCATCCCGAACTTCACCAGGTCCTCCGGCATGACCTCCTCGAACTGGTTGGTCGCCTCGATCTCCCGCTTGGAGCGGATGTCGGCGCCGAAGCCGATCCCCTTGGCACCGGCCCGGGACTCGATGATCTTCTCCAGCCCGGCGAAGGCACCGCCCACGATGAACAGCACGTTCGTCGTGTCGATCTGGATGAACTCCTGGTGCGGGTGCTTGCGCCCGCCCTGCGGCGGCACCGAGGCCGTGGTGCCCTCCAGGATCTTCAGCAGCGCCTGCTGCACACCCTCGCCGGAGACGTCCCGGGTGATGGAGGGGTTCTCGCTCTTCCGGGCCACCTTGTCGATCTCGTCAATGTAGATGATCCCGGTCTCGGCCTTCTTGACGTCGTAGTCGGCCGCCTGGATGAGCTTCAGCAGGATGTTCTCGACGTCCTCGCCGACATAGCCCGCCTCGGTGAGCGCCGTGGCGTCCGCGATGGCGAAGGGAACGTTCAGCATCCGGGCGAGGGTCTGGGCCAGCAGCGTCTTGCCGGATCCCGTGGGGCCCAGCAGCAGGATGTTGGACTTGGACAGCTCGATGCCGTCGTCCCTGCCCTGGCCGTTCTCGCCCGCCTGCACCCGCTTGTAGTGGTTGTAGACGGCCACCGAGAGGGCCTTCTTGGCGGCTTCCTGGCCGACGACGTAGCCCTCCAGGAACTCATAGATCTCCCGGGGCTTGGGCAGCTCGTCCCAGCGGACCTCGGAGGACTCGGCGAGCTCCTCCTCAATGATCTCGTTGCAGAGATCGATGCACTCGTCACAGATGTACACACCTGGACCCGCGATGAGCTTCTTCACCTGCTTCTGGCTCTTGCCGCAGAACGAGCACTTGAGCAGATCGCCGCCATCACCGATGCGTGCCACGAGGAGCTTCCCCTTCGCCTGGGATCCGTCAGGGATACGGACCGAGGTACGTGCTCTCCGACGGTACCTTGCCCGGCCGCCGGAATGGGCCCCCCTTGGAACGACCCGACCGACAGTTGTACCGCCGGAGCCGGTCGCGCCAAGGGGGCACGGGTCGTACGTGCTAGCCCGTCAGAGTCCGACGGAGGTCTTCCGGGTGGAGACGATCTGGTCGATCAGGCCGTACTCCAGCGACTCCTCAGCGGTGAGGATCTTGTCGCGCTCGATGTCCTGCGAGATGATCTCGCGCTCCTTGGTGGAGTGCTTGTGCAACATCTCCTCCAGCTGCTCGCGCATCCGCTGGATCTCGTTGGCCGCGATCTCCAGGTCGGAGACCTGACCGCGCCCCGTCTCGCTGTAGGGCTGGTGGATCAGGATACGGGCGTTGGGCAGCGCCATCCGCTTGCCGGGCGTGCCCGCGGCCAGCAGCACGGCGGCCGCGGAGGCCGCCTGCCCCATGCAGACCGTCTGGATGTCGGGCTTGACGAACTGCATCGTGTCGTAGATCGCGGTCAGCGCCGTGAAGGAGCCGCCCGGCGAGTTGATGTAGACCGAGATGTCGCGGTCGGGGTCCATTGACTCCAGGCACAGCAGCTGCGCCATGACGTCGTTGGCCGAGGCGTCGTCGATCTGCACACCGAGAAAGATCACGCGCTCTTCGAAGAGCTTCGCGTACGGGTCGTACTCCCGCACGCCCTGCGAGGTGCGCTCGACGAAGCGCGGCACGACGTAGCGGGACTCGGGCGCGATGCCGGTGAACTCGGCCCGGGGAACCGGGGGAAATTCGGCGAATGAGGTCATCGGGAGGTTCTCCTGGAGATGAGCTGGTGGCTGCGGTAGGGGCGTGTGCCGTACGGCGCTGTGGCGGGGCTCACGCGCCCGTGCCGCCACCGCCGGGGAGCTGCGCGGCGTTGCCGTAGACCTCGTCGATGAGGCCGTACTCGCGCGCCTCCTCGGCGGTGAACCAGCGGTCGCGGTCCGCGTCGCGGGTCCACTGCTCGACGGTCTGACCGCTGTGTGCGGCTGACAGCTCCGCCAGCCTCTTCTTGGTGCGCAGCAGCTGCTCGGCGTGGATCTTGATGTCGGTGGCCGAGCCCGCCAGGCCCGCCGAGGGCTGGTGGATCAGGATGTCGGCGTTCGGCAGCGCGAAACGCTTGCCGGGCGTGCCCGCGGTCAGCAGGAACTGCCCCATGGAGGCGGCCAGGCCCATGGCGATGGTGACGACATCGTTCTTGATGTACTGCATGGTGTCGTAGATCGCCATGCCCGCCTGGACCGAACCACCCGGGCTGTTGATGTACAGGAAGATGTCCTTGTCCGGGTCGGCGGCAAGGAGCAGAAGCTGGGCGGTGATCTTGTTGGCGATATCGTCGTCCACCGGCTGGCCGAGGAAAATGATGCGCTCGTCGAGCAGCCGGTTGTAGACCTGGTCGCCGAGGCCACCACCGAAGTTGGGCTCGCCGGCGGCGGAAGGCATCGGAAGCGTCACGTGTCCACCTGCTCGTGTCCGGACGGCCACGCGAAGCTGGCCGTCACTGGGGTCTTCGTCTACTGGGGACCCTAACGCGCCGGTCGTCGGCCGCCATCCCGAGCCGAGCGCATTTCGCTGTGAGCGCAGGTGCCCCGTACGGCCACCGACGTCGCGGTCAACAGCCGAACGGGGGGCGCCCGGGCGTGCACTCGCGCGCCCCGGCGCCCCCCGTTCGTGGGTCAGGCGGGCCGGATCAGCTCTCGGCCTTGTCGCCGGCGTCCGCGGCCTTCTCGGCCGTCTCGGCGCCCTCGGCAGCGGCCTCCGTGCCGGCGGCCTCGGCAGCCTCGTCCTCGGTGGCCTCGTCCTCGTCGCTCAGGTCGACGACCTCGCCGTTGGTGTCCTTGACGGTCACGGCCTCGACCACGGTGGCCAGGGCCTTGCCGCGGGCAACCTCGCCGACGAGGACCGGCACCTGGCCGCCCTCGACCACGGCCTGCGCGAACTGGTCGGGGCTCATACCGGAGGACTGCGCACGGCGCATCAGGTGCTCGGTCAGCTCTTCCTGGCTGACGTTGAGCTTCTCCTTGCTGACCAGCTCGTCGAGGACGAACTGGGTGCGGATGCCCTTCTCCGCCTGCTCCTTGAGCTCGGCGTCGAACTCTTCCTCGCTCTTGTCCTGCATCTTCAGGTACGAGCCGAGGTCCAGGCCGAGCTGGGCGAGCTGGTGGTTGACCAGGTTGTGCTTACGGCTCTCGATCTCGTCCGCGAGCAGCTTCTCGGGCACGGGGACCTCGGCGAGCTCCAGGAGGGCGTCGAGCACCTTCTCCTGGGCCTGGGTGGCCTGCTCGTGCTTCTTCTGGTCGGTCAGCCGCTTGCGGCTGTCCTCGCGGAGCTCCTCGAGCGTGTCGAACTCGCTGGCCAGCTGGGCGAACTCGTCGTCCAGCTCGGGCAGTTCGCGAGCGGAGACGGTCTCGACGGTGACGGAGACCTCGGCCTCGCGGCCGGCGCCGGAGCCGCCCTTCAGCTCGGAGGTGAAGGTGGCGGTGCCGCCGGCCTCCAGCCCGGTGACGGCCTCGTCGATGCCGTCGAGCAGCTCACCGGAGCCGATGGTGTAGTCGACGCCCTTGGCGACGCCGTCCTCCAGGACCTCGCCGTCGATCCGGGCCTCCAGGTCGACCTTGACGACGTCGCCCTCGGCGGCCGGGCGCTCGACGACCGAGGTCGAGGCGAAGCGCTCGCGCAGCTGCTCGACGGCAGCGTCGACGTCCTCGTCGGAGACCTCGGCCGCCTCGACCTCGACCTCGATGCCGGAGTAGTCCGGGATCTCGATCTCGGGGCGGACGTCCACCTCGGCGGTGAAGGCCAGCAGCTCGTTGTCCTTCAGCTCCGTGATGTCCACCTCGGGCTGGCCGAGCACGTTGAGCTCGCCCTCCTCGACGGCGGACTGGTAGAGCTTCGGAAGCGCGTCGTTGACGGCCTCCTCCAGGACGGCACCGCGGCCGAAGCGCTGGTCGATCAGGCGCGCAGGGATCTTGCCCTTACGGAACCCGGGCACGGTGACCTGCTGGTTGATCTTCTTGTACGCCGCGTCGAGGCTGTCCTTGAGCTCCTCGAAGGGCACCTCGACAGTGAGCCGAACCCGGGTGGGGTTCAGAGTCTCCACGGCGCTCTTCACGGTCGGTCTCCTTGGGGCTGGCATTGGGGTTCTGCTGATTCTTGGCTGCGCCCCGTATGCATGCAGACACGACACAGGCACGCGCGTCTTTCATAGTACGTGGTCGGGGTGGCCGGATTCGAACCGACGACCTTCCGCTCCCAAAGCGGACGCGCTACCAAGCTGCGCCACACCCCGTCGGTGCGACACGTAGAGTACATGTCGTAGGATGCGGGCTGTGCCGATCCGGCCGCCGATCCGGTCCACGCGGGCGTAGCTCAATGGTAGAGCCCTGGTCTTCCAAACCAGCTACGCGGGTTCGATTCCCGTCGCCCGCTCGCATGAACGAAGGCCCGGCCCCCGTGGGGGCCGGGCCTTCGTCGTCGCGGCATGTGGGGGTGCGCTGTGACAGTGAGGGGTCACAGGGAGTGCGGGCCCCGGCAGCGCCGTGCTCCTGTGGAAGCCTCGTGCCCCTGCCGGGCGGAGCCCCTAGAAGCTGATCTGGTTGATCGTGTCCGCGACCGAGTTCAGGAACCGGTTGATCGACGGGGCCATGCCGGTGGAGGCGAGGAAGAAGCCGAAGAGCACGGCGACGACGGCGGGGCCGGGCTTTATGGACTTGCTCCGGATCATCACGACCAGGATGACCGCCAACAGCAGGACTACGGACAGCGAGATCGCCACAACTGCTCACACCCTCATGGTCGGAAGCCTCACCCGGCCTTGGGGGTCTGCCACCGTGGCCGCACCCCCGCGCGCACAGCGCTTCCCCATCGTGCCACCAACTCCCGTGCGGGTGGAGCCGGGTGAGGGGCCGACGGCGCCATCATCGGGTAAATACTGATCGCCGGAGACGGACACTACGGGACGCTTGGGGCGTAGTCGGCGTAGCTGACAAGGCGTCCGGGCAACAGTGAGAAATCCAGCCATCAATTCGGCTTGATCAATACCCGGTCGCTTGACGAATGTGCGAATGCGCTGCGCGGACACCGGCACAAGGGGTGCACCTGGTGCATAAAGTCCGGCACGCCGTGCCGCCCGGATCACACGCCCGGAAAATCACCCGCACACCCGAAATCTCTGCGCCCCGCTGTGAATTGTGTCCTCCCTCACAGCCGGTGCCGGGCGACACCGGCAGGCCGACCTCAGACGCCTCAGCGGGCTCATACACCACGCTTAGGTGGGACATCGGGCATCAGACCGACCATTCGCGTCACGGTCCGTCAGCTTCGTCCGGTAAGCCGGAGGAATAGCGTGCGGTGAGGCGGGAAGGAGGAGCCTGGCGAGAATTTACGGCTCACATGTTCAACCGCTATGGTGCGGCAGATGTTGCACGCTGGTTATGAGCGGGCGCCGCTCCCCCCCGTCCGCCAGGAGTCCCCCTCCCAGACGCCACCGGCGTCTGTGGACCAACCTGCGAAGTCGCAGCCCGCGAAGGCGCAGAAGAAGCCAGCAGCCAAGCAACGGGACCCGTTCTTCGACAACGCGAAGTACCTCACGATCGTCCTCGTCGGGATCGGCCACGCGTGGGATCCGCTGCGCAGTGACAGCCGTACGGCCGAAGCGCTGTACTTCGTCCTCTACACGTTCCACATGCCGGCGTTCATCATCATCTCCGGCTATCTGTCCAGGAGCTTCGAGGGCAAGCCGAAGCAGGTCCAGCGGCTGGTCACCGGCGTCGTCGTGCCCTACCTGGCGATCCAGTTCGCCTACACGTACTTCATGCGCTGGGCCAACGACGACCCGGACCGTGAGTTCCATTTCCAGGAGCCCGGGTTCGCGCTGTGGTTCCTGTGCGCGCTGTTCCTCTGGCGGCTGACGACACCGCTGTGGAAGAGCCTGCG
Source organism: Streptomyces oryzae (assembly GCF_017676365.1). Lineage (GTDB taxonomy): Bacteria > Actinomycetota > Actinomycetes > Streptomycetales > Streptomycetaceae > Streptomyces > Streptomyces oryzae. The sequence goes on along the minus strand of NZ_JADKMA010000028.1, from coordinate 18,680 downwards.
CTGGCCGATGCCCGTCGCGCTGGCGATCGGCGCCGCCGCGAGCGTGACGCCGACCATCAGCAGCGATCTGAACCTGATGCGGGTGGCACAGTTCCTGCCGTTCTTCGTGCTCGGGCTCCAGCTGCGCCCCGAACACTTCAAGCTGGTCAAGCGCAAGCAGGCGCGCTATCTCGCGGTCCCGGTGACGTTGTGCACGATGGTCTTCGCCTACTGGGCCGTACCCAGGATGTCCAAGGCGTGGTTCCTGCACGACAAGGCAGCGGCCGACATGCACGTCCCCTCCTGGGCGGGCGCGGTGATGTATCTCGCGCTGTTCGGCTGCGGCCTGGTGATGACGGCCTGCTTCCTGTCGTGGGTTCCGCGGCGGCTCATGTGGTTCACGCCGCTGGGCGCCGGGACGCTGTACGCCTATCTGCTGCACATCTTCTTCATCCAGAGCTCCCGGCAGTTCGACTGGTACGAGATGGACTGGGTCGACCATCCGCTGAGCCGGGTGGCCATCACGCTGCTGGCCGCCGCGATGATGACGGTGCTGTGCACTCCGTGGGTGACGCGGATGTTCAAGTTCATCATCGAGCCGAAGATGGACTGGTTCTTCAAGCGGGACCCGGGGGCCATCGCCCGCCGGAGGGAAGCCGGAAAGCCCGCCTCCCACCGCAAGAAGTAGCCAGGAGCACTGCACGCAGCCCCTCGGAGCGAAGCAGCCCCGCCCCCGAGAGCTGCTTCCGGCCCCCTTCCGCAACTGCGGGAGGGGGCCCTTGTGTTGCTCGCCTCCGTCGCTCACCTGTCGCTCCGCGCCGTGCTTTCGAACGTGCGGACAGTGGGTGAGCCAGGGCCTCCCGGTTTGCCGCGGGTCAGTCGCGGCAGATCAGCAGCAGGGCCCGGTCGTCGTTGACGTCCCGCGCCACCGACTCGATCAGGTGCCAGGCGGCGCCGTGGAAGCTGGAGGCGACATAGCGGTCGGCCTCGCCGGTGAGCCGGTCCATGCCCTCGGTCAGATCGCGCTCGGCGGTCTCGACCAGCCCGTCGGTGAAGAGCATCAGCACATCGCCGCGCCGCAGCGTTCCCTTGACCGGGTCGAACTCGGCACCGTCGTACACCCCCAGCAGCGGGCCCTCGGCGGCCTTCTCCTCCCACTTGCCCGACCCGGCGTTGAGCTGCATCGCCGGCACGTGCCCCGCGGACAGCAACTCGTAGTCGCCGCTGTCCAGATCGAGGACCAGGTGCACGGAGGTGGCGAAGCCCTCGTCCCAGGACTGGCGCAGCAGATAGCCGTTGGCGGCCGGCAGGAAGGCGTGCGGGGGCAGCGAGCCGAGCAGTCCGCCGAAGGCGCCGGAGAGCAGCAGCGCCCGGGAGGCGGCGTCCATGCCCTTGCCGGAGACGTCGGTGAGGACGACTTCCAGGGTGCGGCGGCCGGGCCCTGTGCGCGCGGCGACGACGAAGTCCCCGGAGAAGGACTGGCCGCCCGCCGGGCGCAGCGCCATCTCGTGGTGCCATCCGGCGGGCAGCTTGGGCAACTTGCTCTGGACACGAATGCGTTCGCGCAGGTCGAAGAGCATGGTGCCGCCGCGCCGCCAGGGCACGCCGACGCGGCTGCGGAACTGCGCCACCAGCAGCCCGGAGAGCCCGGCCGCCGCCACCACCAGGATGGTGCCCGGCGTGACGCTGCCCGCGCCGTTCGCCAGCTCCCACGGCCGCAGCAGCAGCGACTCCACCATGAGGGCGATCGCGGCGGCGGCGTACAGCCCGAGCAGGCTGGCGGGCCGCAGCAGCAGTCCGCCCGCGATCAGCGGCAGTACGAGGGCTTCCGGCGCGAACCACAGCGGGTTGAGGACGGTGGCGCAGGCCAGCGCCGGGACGGTGAGCACGAGCCCGGCCAGCGCGACCCAGTCGGAGGCGCCGCCTCTGAAGTAGTCGACGGCGGATTTGCGCAAGTTGATGCGGACCCGGTGCCAGGCTTTGTACGCCTGGTGCCACCGGGCCGTCGCTGCGATGAGTCCCGCGCGGCGATCCGCCATGTTCAGGGAGCCTAGCCACCCCGTCGGCGGCCCGTCGATTCCCGGCACCGGTCAGGGGGCGTGCGCGCGGTCCGCGCGCACAGGGGGCGGCGCGCCCGCGGGTAAAAACGTTCGCCCTCGTTCGAACTGCCTGCTAGGCATGGCCGTATGACGATGGAGCCGCGGGTTCTTCAACGGTCGGAGTGGGATGCCTGGTACGACGTGCTGCTGAGCGCGTTCGCCTCCGAGGAGACGTCTCAGGAGCGGGAGCTGTACCGCTCGCTGACGGAGGTCGAGCGGTCGCTGGGGATTTGGGACGAGGGCCGGCCGGTTGCGACGGCGGGGCTGCTGTCCTTCCGGATGGCGGTGCCCGGCGGCGCGGTGGTCCCGACTGCCGGGGTGACGATGGTGAGCGTCGCGCCCACCCACCGCAGGCGGGGGCTGCTGCGCTCGATGATGCGGCGGCAGCTGGAGGACGTGCGGGCCGCGGGCCAGGAGCCGCTGGCCGCGCTGACGGCGTCCGAGCCGGCGATCTACGGCCGCTTCGGGTACGGACTGGCCGCCCGCGCTCTCTCAGCGCGTATCGACACCAGCAGGGTCGCGCTGGAGCTGCCCGCGCCGACGGCTGCCGAGGCGGACGGGCTGCGGCTGCGTCAGTCCGACGAGGCGGCATCGCTGCTGGCGGAGTGCGAGGCCGTCTACGCGCGGGTGGTGCCCCGGCGGCCGGGGATGCTCGCGCGGCGCCCTGGCTGGGAGCGGATGCCGCTGCTCGACCCGGAACGCAGCCGTGCGGGCGCCTCGCCACTGCGCTGTGTGGTGGCGCTGCGCGACGGCGAGCCGGTGGGGTACGCGCGCTACGCGGTGAACGTGCGCTGGACGGAGACGGGCGCCTCGGACGGCGAGGTGCGGCTGCGGGAGCTGGAGGCGCTCGATCCGGCCGGATATGCAGCCCTCTGGCGGTTTTTGTGGGACATCGACCTGACGACGTCGATCGTCGCCGGGGACCGGCCACTGGACGATCCATGGCTGCACCTGGTGAACGACCCGCGCCGGTGCGGTACGGCTGTCGGTGACTCGCTGTATCTGCGCCCGGTGGAGGTCGGTGCCGCGCTGGCAGCGCGCTGCTATGCGGCGCCGGTGGATGTGGTGCTGGAGGTCGAGGACGCGTTCTGCCCGTGGAACACCGGGCGCTGGCGGCTGTCGGGCGACGAGAAGGGCGCGGTGTGCGAGCCCACCCGGGACGCCGCCGACCTGTCGCTGTCCGTACGGGAGCTGGGGCGCGCCTATCTGGGCGGTACGTCCCTCACGGCGCTGGCGGGCGCCGGGCTGGTGGCCGAGCAGCGGCCAGGCTCAGGGGCGCTGCGGGCCACGGCCGCGGCCTTCACGAGCGAGGTACAGCCGTGGCTGCCGCACGGGTTCTGACCGGGCCCGGGCCCGGTCAGCGCAGCCGCGCCAGCGCCTCCCCGGCCGGCAGGTGCCGCAGGGCTTCGGCCGACGGCAGATGCGGTGCGCAGAACCACACGGCGTTGTCCGGATGGCCGGCCCAGCCGTCCTCGTCGATATCGGTCTGCGGCGGTCCCGTCTCGCGGAAGTACACCAGCCGGAACTGCCGGTACTCGGCATCGGACCCCGGACGGGCACCGCAGACGGCACACCAGGGCGGCATCATGCTGTCTCACTCCTTCGGACGGTGGGCGCGCCCCGAAGGGGCGCGCGGAAACGGCGTGACAAGCCCCCAGCACACCGGCAGACCGCAGACAACAGAAAGCAGCACCCCCTCACCGGACAACGGTGAGCCGGGCCCTCACCGGCGCTGGCACGTGGGGCACCAGAACAGATTGCGGGCCGCGAGTTCGGCGGTGGCCACAGGGGTGCCGCACACCAAGCACGGCTGGGCCGCCCGGCGGTAGACGTAGACCTCGCCGCCGTGGTCGTCCACGCGCGGCGGCCGTCCCATGGCCTCGGGGGTGTGCTCGTCCCGCACGGTGTCGATGCGGTTCTTCCGCACGCCGTCAGTCATCAGGGCGACCAGATCCGACCAGATGGCTTCCCATTCGGCACGCGTGAGATCGCGTCCGGCACGGTACGGGTCGATGCCGTGCCGGAACAGCACCTCGGCGCGGTAGACATTGCCGACCCCGGCGACGATCTTCTGGTCCATGAGCAGCGCGGCGATGCTGGTGCGGCTGCGGGAGATCCGCGCCCAGGCGGCCTCGGGCTCCGAGGCGGGGCGCAGCGGATCGGGGCCGAGCCGGTCGCTGACCGCCTGCTTCTCCGGCGCGGTCAGCAGCTCGCACCGGGTGGGCCCGCGCAGCTCCGCGTAGTGCAGCGGACCCTCGGGGGGTGCGCCGGGGCGGGTGGCGAGGCGCAGCCTGACCTGCCCCACGGGCGCGGGCGGCGGGCCCTCGCCGAAGCGGAGGGTGCCGTACAGGCCGAGGTGTATGTGCACCCAGCCGAGCGGGCCGAAGCCCAGGAACAGGTGTTTGCCGTGCGCCTCGGTGGCGGTCAGCGCCGCGCCGTCCAGCAGCGCGGCGCCGTCCGCGAACTTGCCCTGCGGGCTGGACGCGTCCAGCGGGTGACCGGCGAACCGGTCCGCGACATCGCGCGCGAGCCGGTGGATGGTGTGGCCCTCGGGCACGGCTCAGGGCTGCGGGTGGTGGGCGGGGACGGGCGGCAGGTCACCGGTGCGCTGGTAGTCGGCGAGCATGCCGATACGCCGCTGGTGGCGCTCGCCCTCGGAGAACGGGGTGTTCAGGAAGGTCTCCACGAAGGAGACGGCCTCCTCGGTGGTGTGCATCCGCGCGCCCACGCTGACCAGGTTGGCGTCGTTGTGCTCGCGGGCCAGTGCCGCGGTCTCGGTGCTCCAGGCCAGCGCGCAGCGGGCGCCGGGGACCTTGTTGGCGGCCATCTGCTCGCCGTTGCCGGAGCCGCCGATGACGATGCCGAGGGAGCCGCTGTCCGCGACGGTGCGCTCGGCTGCGCGGAGGCAGAAGGGCGGGTAGTCGTCTTCGGCGTCGTAGATGTGGGGGCCGCAGTCGACGGGCTCGTGGCCCGCCGCCTTGAGCCACTCGACGAGGTGGTTCTTCAGTTCGAAGCCGGCATGGTCGGAGCCGAGGTACACGCGCATGACGCAGAGTGTGCCATCCCCGTCGGCCGGCCGGCCGCGCAGGGCGCGGTCAGGAGACGGCGCAGGACGTGCTTCTCAGTCTTACGGCACTGTTTCCCCGATGTTCCGTAGGCAACAATCGGGATTCACCTCTTCCATAGGGGGCGGTGAGGGCCGTTACATGTGATCGCTCGATTCAAGAACGACGCATAGGAGCCGGCTGCAGCATGAGTTCTCAGCACACCCCGCAGACGTCGGGGGAGCCGCAGAAGCCGCCGTCCGACCAGAACGGGGGCGACGGCCTCCAGGCGGGTCTCAAGAACCGCCATCTGTCCATGATCGCCATCGGCGGCGTCATCGGCGCCGGTCTGTTCGTCGGTTCGAAAGCCGGCATCGCGGACGCAGGCCCCGGCATTCTGCTGTCCTACGCGCTCGCCGGGCTGCTCGTCGTCCTGGTGATGCGGATGCTCGGCGAGATGGCCGCCGCCGACCCGGCCTCCGGGTCGTTCTCCACCTACGCCGACCGCGCGCTGGGCCGCTGGGCCGGGTTCACGATCGGCTGGCTGTACTGGTTCTTCTGGTCCGTCGTACTCGCCGTCGAGGCGACCGCGGCGGCGGAGATCCTGGAAGGCTGGGTGCCCTCGGTGCCGCAGTGGGCCTGGGCCCTGCTGGTGATGCTGGTGCTGACCGGCACCAACTTGATCTCGGTAGGGTCCTACGGCGAGTTCGAGTTCTGGTTCGCGGGGATCAAGGTCGTCGCGATCATCGCGTTCATCGTCGTCGGCCTGATCGCCTTCGCCGGCCTGCCGCCCGCCGACCACTTCGCCGGCGCGGCGAATCTGACCGGTCACGGCGGGTTCCTGCCCAACGGTCCGGGAGCGATCCTCTCCGGCATGCTGCTGGTGGTCTTCTCGTTCATGGGCAGCGAGATCGTCACGCTGGCCGCCGCCGAGTCGCCGAACCCGGTCACCGCGGTCCGCAAGGCCGTCAACAGCGTGATCTGGCGGATCGGCCTGTTCTACCTGGGCTCGATCTTCGTGATCGTCTCGCTGCTGCCGTGGGACTCCAAGGCGATCGCCACCGACGGCCCGTACGTCGCGGTGCTGAACATGCTGGACATTCCGTACGCGGGCACCGTCATGGACATCGTCGTACTGACCGCCGTGCTCTCCTGTCTGAACTCCGGCCTCTACACCGCCTCGCGGATGGCCTACTCGCTCGGTGAGCGCAAGGACGCGCCGGCCTCCTTCGGCCGCACCAACGCGCGCGGGGTGCCGGTTGCCGCGATTCTGGCGTCGGTGGCCTTCGGGTTCGTCGCGGTGTTCTTCAACTACATCGCCAAGGACACCGTGTTCGAGTTCCTGCTGAACTCCTCCGGTGCCGTCGCGCTGTTCGTCTGGCTGGTCATCTGCGCCTCGCAGCTGCGGATGCGGCGCCGGATCGAGCGGGAGTTCCCGGAGCGGCTGACGGTGCGGATGTGGCTGTATCCGTATCTGACCTGGGCCACCATCGCCCTGATCGTCTTTGTGATCGGCTACATGTTCACCGACCCCGACGGGCGCACCCAGATGATCCTCTCGCTGGCCGTCGGCGCCGTGGTGCTGGTGGCCTCGCTGGTCAAGGACCGCGTCCAGCAGGGGCCGAGCGGGCAGCAGGCCGCCTCGGCGGCCGTGCCGGGGCCGGCGGGCGAGCCGGACCCGCTGGAGAAGACCGCGGGCGAGCCGGAGTCCTCGCGGCGCTGAACCGGGCGCGGGCCCGGCGCCGTGCGACGCCGGGCCCGCGCTGCGGACGGGTGGACGGGACCGGCAGGACCGGCCCGTCAGCCCTTGCGGCCCGCGAGCTTCCAGGCGGCGGGCAGCGCGCCCATCGCCAGCGCGGCCTTGACGGCGTCGCCGACCAGGAACGGCACCAGCCCGGCGGCGACCGCCTCACCGGCCGGCATACCGGTGGCGAGCGCCAGATAGGGGACGCCGATCGCGTAGGTCACCGCCATGCCGACCGCCATCGTGCCCGCCGTACGCAGCGCGCCGCGGTCACCGCCGCGGCGGGCCAGCGCGCCCACGGCGGCGGCGGCCAGCATCATGCCGAACACATAGCCGAGCGAGGGCATCCCGACCCCGGCGGACGCTTCGGCGAACCACGGCATCCCGGCCATCCCCGCCACGGCGTACAGCGCCAGGGCGAGGAAGCCGCGCCCGGCGCCCAGTCCCGCGCCGACCAGCAGCGCGGCGAAGGTCTGGCCGGTGACCGGCACCGGGGAGCCCGGGATCGGCACCGAGAGCTGGGCCGCCATCCCGGTCAGCGCGGCACCGCCGACCACAAGTGCGACATCCCGGATGCGGGCGCGAGCAGCGCTGGAGGCGGGCAGCAGATCCGCGAGCACGGCTCCCGGACGCGGTGTGGCTGCGGAAGTGAGGGCACTCATCAGGCATCTCCCGTGAAGTGTGCGAGCTGGTCGAAGCAGGCACGGGCGCGCAGGACGACGGCCTCGTGCCCGTCGACGCTAGCCGAAACCACTCGAGCGCCGAGCGTGAGCGGGGCGTGAGCTTGGCGACAGTACGGGCGCGCGCCGGACCCGCTCACCCCGCTTCACCTCGGCTCATCCCGCTCCCCCGCGGTTCCGCCGCCGAAAAGGGGCTGTCCGCAATACGGAAAGCCCTGCACGATTATTGCTGCGCCGGGGCAGCCTCACGAAGACTGAGCCCCCAGTAGCAACCCGTAGCCGCCAGTAGCAACCCGTAACAACCCGACAGTGCCCCGTAGCACCCCAGCAGTACCGACAACAGCACCGATAGCAGCACCCGCAGCAGTCTTCCCACCTCACTACACCCAGGAACGGCCACTGATGACGCGCACCGAGACCTCCGACGCGCCAGACTCCTCCGGCGAGCCCACCCCGGCCACCGGACCTCCGGACGGGACCGACCCCTCCCGCCGCTCCCTCGCGCACGGCCTCAAGCAGCGCCACCTGTCCATGATCGCCCTCGGCGGCGTGATCGGCGCCGGCCTCTTCGTCGGTTCCGGCGCGGGTATCGCCGCCGCAGGGCCCGCCATCGTCCTCGCCTACGCCGCCTCCGGCGCGCTGGTGATGCTGGTGATGCGGATGCTGGGCGAGATGTCCGCCGCCCGCCCGGCCTCCGGCTCCTTCTCCGTACACGCCGAACGGGCCCTGGGCCCCTGGGCGGGCTTCACCGCCGGGTGGATCTACTGGACGCTGCTGTGTGTGGCCATCGCCACCGAGGCGACGGCCGCCGCGAAGATCATGACGAAGTGGCTGCCCGAGACCGAACAGTGGATGTGGGTCGCGCTGTTCATGCTCGTCTTCTGCGCCACCAACCTGGCGCAGGTGCGCAACTTCGGCGAGTACGAGTTCTGGTTCGCCGCCATCAAGGTGCTGGCCATCAGCGCCTTCCTGGTGCTCGGCGTACTGGCGATAGCCGGTCTGCTGCCGGGCACCGACTCGCCGGGTGGGAGCCATCTGACGGGCGACGGCGGCTTCTTCCCCACCGGCGCCGACGGACTCATCGCGGGGCTGCTCATCTCGGTGTTCGCGTTCGGCGGCCTGGAGACGGTGACGATCGCGGCAGCCGAGTCGGAGAAGCCGGTCTCCGGCGTCGCCAAGGCAGTCCGTACGGCGGTGTGGCGGATCGCGCTGTTCTACGTCGGCTCGATGCTGGTGATCGTCACGCTGATCCCGTGGCACGACAAGACGGTGCAGGACGGACCGTACGCCGCCGTGCTGGACTACCTCGGTATCCCGGCCGCCGCGCAGGTGATGAATGTGGTGGTGCTGATCGCGCTGCTGTCCGCGATGAACGCCAACATCTACGGGGCCTCGCGGATGTCCTACTCACTGGTGGAGCGGGGCGAGGGCCCGGCGTTCCTGAACCGGGTGAGCGCACAGGGTGTGCCGCGCTACGCCGTGATCGCCTCGTCGTTCTTCGGCTTCGTGGCGGTGCTGCTCAACCTCTTCTGGGAGAAGACGGTCTTCCAGTGGCTGCTGAACATGGTCGGCGCCGCCACGCTGGTCGTGTGGGGCTTCATCGCCGTCTCGCAGCTGATCACCCGCAGCCGGCTGGAGCGCGAGGCGCCCGAGAAGCTGGTGGTGCGGATGTGGCTCTTCCCGGGGCTGACCCTCGTGGCGCTGGCGGGTATCGCGGCCGTACTGCTGCTGATGCTGCGCGAGGGCGACACCCGCACACAGCTGGGCTTCACCGCGGGTCTGACGGTGGTGCTGGCCGCCGTCGGCTATCTGCGGCAGCGCGGCAAGCCGCGTACGCCGGTTGCCGCTGAAGAAGCCTGACCCGCTCAGGGTTCAAGACTCTCCGGCCTCCAAGGGCGTGCCCTTGGAGGCCGGATACGTCTCCGGAGGCGGGATGCGCCCCCGAAGGCGGGACAGGGAGTCGGGAGTCAGCCCGTTCCCTTGAAGCTCACCGGCCGGTCGTCCCGCAACTCGGCGAAGAGCTTCTTGGCCTGCTGCTCGTTCCACTTCACCGCGCTGCCCTTGGACGTCTTGAAGCCGAGGCTGGAGATGGGGATCTTCACCTGCTTGCCCTTGCCGGACGAGACGCCGCTCATCGCCTGGAACAGCGTCGTGAGGTCCCGCAGGCCCGTCTTCTTGTCCACGATGAGCGTCTCAAGCCCCGCGTTCATGGCCGGGTACGCCGTGAACGGGTTGAGTGCGACGCCTGGTTGGGCGGCCTTGTGGGCGAGGGCCGACAGGAACTTCTGCTGGTTCTTGTTGCGGCCCAGGTCACCCTCGGCCTCCTGGTGGCGCTGGCGGACGAACGCGAGCGCCTTGGAGCCGTCGAGGACGTGGCAGCCCTTCGTCAGGTCCAGGCCCGATTTCTCGTCCCTGATGTGCCTGTCCACACACATCTTGACGCCGCCGACCGCGTCCACGACCCCCACGAAGCCGGCGAAGCCGATCTCCGCGTAGTGGTCGATGTGCAGCCCCGTGTTGTGCTCGATGGTCCGTACGAGCAGGTCGGGGCCGCCCAGCGAGTAGGCGGCGTTCAGCTTGTTGCCCGCAGCGCGGTGGCGCTTGCCCGTCTCCGGGCGGATGAAGGACGGGATCGTCACCCACGAGTCGCGCGGCAGGCTCATCATCGTGGTGCCGTGCGCGCCGGTGTGCAGCAGGATCATCGAGTCGGTGCGGCCGCCGGCGGCGGAGCCGGTGTGCAGGTTCTTCTTGTCCCCCTCCGACAGGCCCTCACGGCTGTCCGAGCCCACGATCAGATAGTTGGTGCCCTTGCCCCGCGGGGGGCGGTCCTTCACCTTGTCGAGGTCGACCTTGCGGTTGAGCCCGGAGTCGGCCCACACGTAGGTGCCGCCGGATCCGAGGAGCAGCACGCAGACCATCAGCAGGAGCAGCCGCATGATCCTGCGGGGCCGCCGGCGGCGGGCTCTGGCAGCTCGCGGGGATCTGTTTCTGGAGAGGTTCCCGGGGCCCCCGGCCCGCGGCGTGCCGTTTCCGGGGGTGCCGTTCGCGCGGGGGCCGTTCGCCGGGGTGCCGGGGCCGTGCTGCTGGTAGCCGCCTCGCTGCCGCGGGATCAGCGGACGTCCCGCGTCACCTTGGCCGTAAGCACCCGGGTAGTCGTCATCACCCGGGCCGTAAGCACCCGGGTCGTAGGGGAATGCGTCCGCGGGCTGCACCAGACGCGGCTCTTGCAAGTGCGCGGCGTAGCTGGGCCACGCCTCCGCCGGGATGATGCGCGGCGCACCCGCTTCGCCGTCGTGGTGGTTGTCATGGGGCCACCCACCCAGCGGTTCACTCATGGATCACCTCGCTGTCAGTTCCCGTTCGGGTTGGGGCAGGCGCTGCCCGAGATGCTGGGCAGCGGTGCCGGAGCGGCGCATACGGCCCCACGTGAGCCGGCTGCCGAGCAGGATGGCGACCACGGACTGGATGACCACCAGATACATCAGCTGCCGGTAGACCAGTAGCTGGAACGGCATCGCCCACAGCGTCCGCATCCGCTCGCCGTCCAGCCGGAGCGCGTATCCGGCCGCCAGCAGCTGGACGACGAGGAAGCCGAGCCACACTCCGGTCGAGCGCACGGGGTCGAGGAAGAGCACCCCGTAGAGCGCGAACAGGTCGACGATCGGCGCGATCAGCGGCAGTACGACCTGGAAGAGCGTGAGGTAGCTCAGGGCGCGGCGGCCGAAGCGTCCGGCCGGGCCGAGTTCGACCGCGGCGCGGCGGTGCTTCCACATGGCCTGGAGCGTGCCGAAACACCACCGGTAGCGCTGGCGCCACAGCTGGCCCAGCGAGCTGGGCACCTCGGTCCAGGCGATGGCGGACTCCTCGTAGACCACCCGCCAGCCGGCCCGCCACAGCGCCATGGTGAGGTCGGTATCCTCGGCGAGGGTGTCCTCGCTCACACCGCCGACGCCCATCAGCGCGTCCCGCCGGAAGGCCCCGATGGCGCCGGGGACCGTCGGCATGCACTCCAGGACCTCGAACATCCGGCGGTCGAGGTTGAAGCCGAAGACGTACTCCAGGTGCTGCCACCTGCCCAGCAGCCTGCGCCGGTTGCCGACCTTGGTGTTCCCGCTGACCGCGCCGACGGCCGGGTGGGCGAGGGGCTGAATGAGGCGGTATATGGCATCCGGCTCGAAAACGGTGTCGGCGTCCACCATGACCACGATGTCGTATCTCGCGTGCGCCAGGCCGGTGTTGAGCGCCGCGGCCTTGCCCGCGTTGGGCTGCCGCAGCACCATCACGCGCGGGTCGTCGATCCAGGTGGCGAGGTCCGCCGTCCGGTCGGTCGACCCGTCGTCGATCACGATGATCTGCAGATGCGGGTGCGTGGAGGCGAGCAGCGAATGCACGGTGGACTCGATCCCCGCCTCTTCGTTGTAGGCGGGTATGAGCACCGTCACCGGTTCGTGCACCTCCCGCAGCCAGGGTGAGCCGGGGCGGAAGTTCGTCAGCCGCCGGACGTGGGTGCGGGCGAAGAGGACGAGCAGCAGCAGCCGCAGCAGCCCCAGCGCACCCGCGATCCCGAGCACCCAGGCCATACCGCTCACGAAGGCGTGCCCGAGCTTCTTGATCCAGATCAGCGCCGTGCCCTCCCAGCGTTCGAGCGGGGAGGCCGACTCCGCAGGCGGCAGCCGCAGGCCGTCCGACACGGTGGTGAACCTGTCGACGTGCCGGTTGCCGAGCAGCTTCTTCGCCTCGTGGTAGGCGAGGTCGGTCTGGCTGTACTGCCGGATCAGCCCCTGCGACGGCTTACGGGACGAGTGGTCGGCGGCGACCAGCAGATAGCCGTCGCCCGCTGCCCGCTTCGCCGCCTGCCACTCGGCGCCGCACAGCGTGTCCACCGTGGTGGTCTGCGGCATCCGCAGCAGCTTGGTGTGCGTACCGGCGGAGTGCGCCAGCGCCTTCTGGGTGAGGCCCAGCTCCAGCTTGGCGCGTACCGACGAGGAGGCGCCCAGGTCGGCACCTGTGTACGTGTTCGAGCCGATCTCATGGCCCGCTGCGCGGATCTTCCGCACCAGATCCGGATGCTGGGCGGCCTTCGCGCCGCTCAGGAAGAAGGTGGCGTGCGCCCGGTGCTTGCGCAGCAGGGCGAGCAGTCGCGGCGTCCACACGGGGTCGGGGCCCCCGTCGAAGGTGAGCGCGACGGTACGGGCCGGCATCGCGGAGGACTTCACCTCCCCTCCGTTGATCCGCAGCACAGGGCCGCCCTTGTCCACGGCCTCGGGCACGGGCCTTGTGCAGTCGCGCCGCGTCTTGGCGGCGTCGACCTCGTGATTGGTCCAGCCTTCGAAGAGCAGCGCGCCGAACATGGCGGGCAGGACGATGAGCAGCAGCAGCCAGTGCGCGCGCGGGTCGCGGGAGCGCGCGTGCCGGCCCTTCATCGAGCGGCTCATCCTCGCGGAGCCGGGATGGCATCCGGCACGTCCGGCCTCGCACATCTTCGCCCGCGGTCACCGGCCTTCACACACCGGCCAAAACCGTCCGGCCGGGGCAGGCGGTTGTGAATTTTCTGTCGGCTTCTATTCCGGCTGGCCTTACACATGGTCGGCGAGTGTAGCCATTCCTGGGGCAGGGTATGACCATAGGCCGCTCACCGCGCGAGGGTTCTGTGGCTGCTGTAACACAAATCCTCCTCCTGACGCTGAGACAGACAGGAGCAGCGCTGTGCGGCCACAGCACCGCATGACCTGTGCCGCTCCGTCCACTTGTCACCACCCCTCCTGGAACTTCGTTCCGACGCCGTAGCGAAGGGCCAGGACCAAGCGTTGTCTGCCCGTCACCGACGGGTTGGGAGATGAGGTTGAAACGGGATAACCGGCTCGATTTCCGGCGCACATCGGCGCGTATACCCGATCCGTCCCCATAGGGCGGAAAGCCACACCTTTCAGCAGGTCAGGCCGGTCGGCGGGGCGACATCCGCCCCTTGCGGCCGACCTCGCGGCCGGACTTCTCGGCTGCGCGCCGGGTTATCGCCACCACGATGCCCGCTCGCCGCACGGAAATCTGTGACGGCACTCACCGTGCCGCTCACGCGGATAGCGATGTCTGCGATGACGTCTGCGATCTTCCTGGATTACGCCCGTACTTGAGAGTAGCGAGTGACGTAATCCTCACTCTGTTGTGCCCGCTTCGCCGAGATTCACTCTTCAACGAATCCGGCGAGGCTCTTCCGGCTTGCCGTTCAGCCATTACCTGGCATTTACCCCGAGCATTCCGCGACCTCATTCGGCGGCCCCGAAAGCGTCCTCTCAGCAGAGCACATGAACGCACGGGAATGAACTGGCCGCCTCTCGTCGCCGGTTGACGAAAATTCCGCCGAACCGAACCGGACCGGGCCGGACCCGGAGCCGGGCCTTGGCCTGGACCGGCTCCGCCCCTTCACCTCCACCCCCGCCTCCCGGAGCCGGGGGCGGCCTCTTGCTGCTACGTTCTTGTTGCAAGTAATGTGCAATAGCGAGAGGGGCGGGAGAGCATGCCGACACCGGCCTACACCTTGCCGGAGCTGCCGTACGACTACTCCGCGCTGGAGCCGGTCATCAGCGGCGAGATCATCGAGCTGCACCACGACAAGCACCACGCCGGGTACGTGAAGGGGGCCAACGACACCCTCGAACAGCTGGCGGAAGCCCGCGACAAAGACCAGTGGGGCGCCATCAACGGGCTGGAGAAGAACCTGGCCTTCCATCTGTCCGGGCACATCCTGCACACCATCTACTGGCAGAACATGACGGGCGACGGCGGCGGCGAACCGCTGGGGAAGGACGGCACGGGCGAACTGGCGGACGCCATCGCGGAGTCGTTCGGCAGCTTCGCCAAGTTCAAGGCCCAGCTGACCAAGGCAGCCGCCACCACGCAGGGCTCGGGCTGGGGCGTGCTGGCGTACGAGCCGGTCACCGGCCGGCTCATCGTCGAGCAGGTCTACGACCACCAGGGCAACGTCGGCCAGGGTTCGGTGCCGCTGCTCGTCTTCGACGCCTGGGAGCACGCGTTCTATCTCCAGTACCGCAACCAGAAGGTCGACTTCGTCGAGGCCATGTGGCGCGTCGTCAACTGGCAGGACGTCGCCGCCCGCTACACCGCCGCGAAGGAGCGCGCCACCAATCTGCTGCTGAAGCCGTGACCGTACGGCGCCGCCAAGTGCTTCCTCCCTCGTGATCGTCTTCTCACCGTTCCGGGGGCGGAAAACGGCGAGGGCCCCTGCGTGGACGGGACACGCAGGGGCCCTCGCACTGCGGGGCGAGCCGGCTCAGTCGAAGATCGGGCCGACGTCGCGGGTGCGCTTGATCTCGAAGAAGCCGGGGGTGGAGGCCACCATCAGGGTGCCGTCCCACAGCTTGGCAGCGGCCTCGCCCTTGGGAGCCGGGGTGACCACCGGGCCGAAGAAGGCGATCCGGCGGCCGTCCGCACCCGGTACGGCGATGACGGGCGTGCCGACCTCCTGGCCGACCAGCCCGATGCCCTCCTCGTGCGAGATGCGCAGCGCACCGTCATAGCTGTCCGACTCTGCGGCGTCCGCCAGCGAGGCGGGCAGCCCGGCCTCCTCCAGCGACTCCAGGATCACCTCCCGGTCCAGCGCCCGCCCGCCCGGGTGGGCGTGGTTGCCCAGCGCGGTGTAGAGCGGCCCCAGCACCTCGTTGCCGTGCTCCTGCTCGGCCGCGATGCAGACCCGTACCGGCCCCCAGGCGCGGGCCATCATCTCGCGGTAGTTCTCCGGCATCTCGTCCAGCCGCTTCTCGTTGAGGACGGCCAGGCTCATCACGTGCCAGCGGACCTCGACCGGCCGGACCTTCTCGACCTCCAGCATCCAGCGCGAGGTCATCCACGCCCAGGGGCACAGCGGGTCGAACCAGAAATCGACGGGCGTCTTCTCCGACATGCGTTCTCCTCGACAGTGTGAGCTGATCAACAGTTGTCACGGTGACCGGCAATGTGACAGTGGCCGGCAGTGTGGCGGCGATCGGCAGTGTGACGATGATCGGCAGTGTGCTGCGATCGCGGTTTCAAACGTGGTCTCGAACGCCGACAACGTTCCGGGCGGTCGCTCACATTCCCGGGTGTCCGGTGTCGGACCCGCATGCGATCCTGAGCGGGCTGTCGACCATGCGGTCCGCTGCGCCGGCCTGGGGCCCGCAGCCGATGCCGCAGCCGATGAGGAGAGGGAGCGCCGCGTGCCCGGAGAGAACCTGACCCGCACCGAGGCCCGGCAGCGGGCAGCGCTGCTGACCGTGAGCGGGTACGACGTGGCGCTGGATCTGCGCTCGGCGATCGAGCCGCCCCCCGCCACCGGACCGCGCACTTTCCGCTCCACGACGACGATCACGTTCGCCAGCGCGGAGGAGGGCGCCACCACCTTCGTCGACCTCGTGGCCCCGCACGTCCACTCCGTCACCCTCAACGGCGAGTCGCTGAACGTGGAGGAGATCTTCGACGGCGCCCGGATCACCCTGCCCGGGCTGCGGGCCACGAACGAGGTGACCATCGACGCGCAGTGCGCCTTCAGCCGCACCGGCGAGGGCCTGCACCACTTCCTCGACCCGGAGGACGGCGAGGTCTACCTCTACACCCAGTACGAACCGGCCGACGCGCGCCGCGTCTTCGCCAACTTCGAACAGCCCGATCTGAAGGCCCCCTTCGACTTCACCGTCACCGCTCCCGCGCGCTGGACGGTGCTGAGCAACGGCGCCCAGGAGGGCGAGCCGCGCCCGGTCGACGACGGGTCGGCCGCGCTGTGGCGCTTCGCCCGCACCAAGCCGATCTCCACCTACATCACCGCGGTCGTCGCGGGCCCGTACCACTACGTCTCCGATACCTACCGCCGCACCTTCGGTGGGGGTACCTCCCGTTCGAGCGAAGCCGAGAATGGGGGCAGCGAGCTGGAGATCCCGCTGGGCGCGCTCTGCCGCAAGGGGCTGGCGCGCCACTTCGACGCGGACGACATCTTCACCGTCACCAAGCAGGGCCTGGACTTCTTCCACGACCACTTCGACTATCCGTACCCGTTCGGCAAGTACGACCAGGCGTTCGTGCCGGAGTACAACATCGGCGCCATGGAGAACCCCGGCTGTGTGACCTTCCGCGAGGAGTTCGTCTTCCGCGGCAAGGTCACCGACGCCTCGTACGAGGGCCGGGCCAACGTCCTCCTGCACGAGATGGCCCATATGTGGTTCGGCGATCTGGTCACCATGGAGTGGTGGGACGACCTGTGGCTCAAGGAGTCGTTCGCGGACTTCATGGGCGCCTTCGCACTGGTGGAGGCCACCCGCTTCCGTGACGGCTGGATCACCTTCGCCAACCGCCGCAAGTCCTGGGCCTACCGCGCCGACCAGCTGCCCTCCACCCACCCGGTCACCGCCGACATCCGGGACCTGGAGGACGCCAAGCTCAACTTCGACGGCATCACCTACGCAAAGGGCGCCTCCGTCCTCAAACAGCTCGTGGCCTACGCGGGGCAGGACGCCTTCCTGGAGGGCGCCCGGCGCTATTTCAAGCGCCACCAGTGGGGCAACACCCGGCTGGAACATCTGCTCGGCGCCCTGGAGGAGACCTCGGGGCGCGACATGGCCGAATGGGCCAAGGCATGGCTCCAGACCGCCGGGGTCAACACCCTCACCCCGCAGCTCACCTACGACGCGGAGGGCCGCGTCACCGAGCTCGCCGTCCTGCAGGAAGCCGCCTCCGAAACCCATCCCACGCTGCGCCCGCACCGCGTCGCCGTCGGCCTCTACCGCCGCGACCCGGCCGACGGCACCGTACAGCGGTACGCACAGGCGGAGGTCGACGTCGCGGGCCCGCGCACCCTGGTCGCCGAGCTGGCCGGCGCCGAGCGGCCCGACCTGGTGCTGGTCAACGACGCGGACCTGACCTACTGCAAGGTCCGCTTCGACGAGGTGTCCCTGGCGACCCTGCGCAGCCATCTCGGCGAGCTCACCGACCCGCTGGCCCGCGCGCTGTGCTGGTCCGCGGTGTGGAACCTCACCCGCGACGGGCTGATGCCGGCGCGGGACTTCATCGATCTGGTGCTCAGATTCGCCGGGCAGGAGACCGAGATCGGCGTCCTGCAGATGCTGCACGGCCAGGCCAAGCTGGCCCTGGACCGCTACACGGACCGCGGATGGCGCCCCGAGGGCGGGCAGCTGCTGTCGGAGGGCGCCGTCACCCAGTTGCGGAGCGCCGAACCTGGCAGCGGGCACCAGCTGGCCTGGGCCCGATTCCTGGCCTCCGTCGCCTCCGGGGAGCAGGAACTGCGCCTGCTGCAGGGCCTGTTGGACGGCACGGCGCGGATCGACGGCCTGGAGGTGGACCAGGAGCTGCGCTGGGCCTTCCTGGAGCCACTCACCGCCCAGGGCCTCGCCGACGAGTCCGCGCTCGGCGCCGAGCTGGCCAGGGACGACACGGCTTCCGGCAAGCGGCACCAGGTGCGGTGCCTGGCCGCCCGGCCGTCGGCCGCCGTGAAGGCGCAGGCGTGGGCCTCCGTCGTGGAGTCCGACGCGCTGTCCAACGCGCTGGTGGAGGCGACGATCTCCGGCTTCGACCAGCCCGGACAGACCGAGCTGACCGCGCCGTACGCGCCGCGCTACTTCGAGGTGCTGGAGTCCGTGTGGGCCACCCGGTCGATCGAGATCGCCATGGCCATCGTGCGGGGCCTCTTCCCCGCCTCCCAGGGGGACCAGGCCACGCTGGACGCGGCCGATGCGTGGCTGGCCGGGCATCCGCATGCGGCGCCGGCGCTCCGGCGTCTGGTCGTGGAGGCTCGTGATGATCTGGCGCGCGCTTTGCGGGCCCAGCGGGCGGATGCGTAGCGCCTGCGGCGCGCTCTTGTTCCGGTGGGGGCCGGTGAGGGGGTGCCCCTGTCCCTCGTTCGCGGGCTGCGGGTGCGTTGTGGCTGTGGGGGCACCCCCTGCTCGAAGAGCTTGGGGGAGCAGTTCCCCGCGCCCCTTCGGGGCGCGGCCCCCTCAAGCCACTACGGGCAGTCCGGGGTTCTGCTGCGCCGACAGCCAGCGGGCGTAGGCCGGGCTGCCACGGGCCACCTCCTGGTAGGAGGCCCACAGGTCGTCGAAGACGGCGTCGCACTCGGCGCCCAGCCCCCAGCCCC
>NZ_JADKMA010000289.1 GCF_017676365.1 Streptomyces oryzae | reverse complement strand
GGGGCGGGCGGCGGGCAGGTCGGCCAAGGGCGCCAGGTCGTCCTCGTCCCATTCGCCGGTATCGGCACTCCACAGACGCCGCACCAGGTCGGCGATCACCTCGCTGGTCGGCAGGGTCGTCTCGCTCGCCATCGCAGTCCGCCTTTCAACGTGATCAGTAGGCGATGATGGCAACACCGTCGGACACGTGCGGTCGGTTCCGTCTTGCTGGAGTTCTGACTGTCCGATCACCAGCGGAGCGCCAGAACCGGGTTCACCAACTCCGCCAGGACGTGAACGGTGTCGGCATCGATCCACCCGGGAAGATGGCGGAGAGCGGTGTGTGTGGCGTCGGCGGTCTGCGCTGCTGACGGGGGGCCGGGTTCGGTCAGCCACTTCTTCAAGAGGACGGCCCAGGCTTCGGGGGACGAGCCTTCGCCGGAAGGGTCGGCGGTCGCGTACGCCAGGCAGATCAGGCGTTCCGAGAGGAGCTGGGCATCGCCGGAGTCCTGCGTCCACGCCCACAGCAGCCCCGACAAGCTGTCATCGCTCGATCGATTGATGGTGGCCAGGAGCCGGAGAACGTCTCTCCGCCGATTCCATTCCCGGTCCTCGTCGAGCGCCGCGATCCAGGTGGTCACGGCTGTCGTTGCCAGTGCCTTCGCGGACGCGTCGAACCATCGGCCGGGCCACTCACCGAAGCAGGTGCCCCGGGGGCCTTCATCTACGGCATCCGCAATACGCAACAACAGATCCATGCCGGCGTCGCGCCCCCTGGTGCGTCGATCCTGTGCCAGTCGCACTAGGAAAGGCACGGCAGCGGGAGTTGCCGCCCGCATACAGAAGGTGGCTTGTACGCCATTCCACGGGACGAGGCGCTCCGCCAGTTCCGGCAGCGCCCGGGGGCAGAGGTCATCCGTCTCGGGCATCCATAACGTGCGCAGCAGCCGGGGTACCTCGCCGGTGTCGCCGCGGCAATCGAGCCTCCTGCTCCAGCCGACCGTATGCAGTCCCCTCAGCGGTCCCGAATTCGTGGAAGGGCCCTTTGCGAACGTCACTTTCGCATGCTATCGGTCACGCCGCACTGCACCCCGGCCCAAGGCCTCAAGTCCGCATCGCAAGGTGGGGCGGTGCTGATTTGATCGCCGTAAGTGGGAGTTGACGGGTGGAGGCTTGAAGCAGGCCGTCGAACGCCTTGGCTAGGCTGGCCCCATGACCAACGGGGACCTTCGCTACGGACGCTGCGGCGCGTGTGGGGGCAGCGAGGTGTACCGGGGCGAGTACGTGGCGCAGGGCGGGCTCCGTCCGTCGGGCGCGGGCGCGTTCGGGGCGAAGCAGGCGGTGTTCGACGCCTTCGTCTGCGCGGTCTGCGGTCATACGCAGCTGCATGTGCGGCTCGATGCGAGGATGTCGTCGCACATCCGGCGCAAGCTCACCTGGATACCGCCGCAACAGGGCATGGGCTGAGGCGGTGCGGTGGCGTGCGGCAACAGTTGTGCCGCACGCCACTTGGCAGCGCTGCGGCCCGATCAGGACCGGGAGGGCTTACTTCGCCGAGGACGCCTTGTCGTTGAATCCGTTGTTCCGGAAGGTCTTGTCCTCGCTCCTGGGGCGTGCGGAGTAGCCGGCGCTTCCCGAGCAGTTCTTCTTGTCGTAGAGCCGCATTCTCGTGCCCGAGCGGTTCTCCATCGAGCTCGCCTTGTTGTTGAAGGACGAGTCGATGTTCTCGCACATGTCGATGTCGTACTTGGCGTACTCGACGCCCTTGAAGTTGTCGTGCTGGTACAGGCAGAGATCGCCGATCCCGCAGGCTTCGGCGTGAGCGGTCGTGCTGAAGCCGAGGACCCCGGAAGCGGCCAGCGACAGCGCGCTGACGCCAGAGCGACGGTACGTTTCATGTGCACCCTTTCTACGGTCTTCTGCTGGTCGTTTGTGCACTGCACGGCCGCAAAGCGATCGAAGTATAGCCCGGCGCCTGCCGCTGTCGACCTCTTTTCGATCGTGAACTCGTAAGCAATAAAGGAGAGTTGAGGATAGGGGCGTCCACCCACCGGTCCCGGCGTGGACCCCACCCACACTCCATACCGTCCGGTCGGTCAGCCGCAGGGGGTGGTCAGGACGGGCAGCGCGCGGTCACCAACAGAGTGTCGGCAGGACGCGGACCGTCCCCGCCGAGCAGCACGTCCACGGCGATCCGCGTGAGCCCGGCCTGGTCGAGGAGCTTGGTCCATACGTGTTCCTGGAGCACCCAGCGGCGCAGCGAGGCCGTCTCGCCGTCCGGCCTCTTTGCGGGGATGTCGGCGTGCCGGACGTCGGGCTGGGCGGGTGAGGCGTTGATGGCGTCGACGCGGGCCGGTCGGTGGTGGGCCACCGGCAGCCCGCAGTGGACGGTCAGAGGCGCCCCCGGAGCGCGCTCACCCCTCCGGATACCGCCGCGGCGTCCACACATACGCCGTACCGTCCGGTCGGTTAGCCGTCCGGGTCTGTGAGGAGCCGACGATCAGCAGCGTGCGCATGTCCACCTGGGCGGGGTCCAGTTCGGCGAGGGGGACGATGCGGACGCGTTCGCTGGCGCCGCCCACGTCGCGGGCGACCACGACCGGGGTGTCCGGGGCGCGGTGCTCCAGGAGCACTTCGCGGGCCTTGCCGACCTGCCAGGTGCGGCTGCGGGAGCCGGGGTTGTAGAGGGCGAGCACCAGGTCGGCCGCGGCTGCGGCGCGCAGGCGTTCGGCGATGACCTCCCAGGGCTTGAGACGGTCGGAGAGGGAGAGCACCGCGTAGTCGTGGCCCAGCGGCGCGCCCGCGCGGGCGGCTGCCGCGTTGGCGGCGGTCACGCCGGGCAGTACGCGTACGGGAACGTTGGCGTACGCCTCCTGGTCGGCGGCCTCCAGTACGGCCGTCGCCATCGCGAAGACGCCGGGGTCGCCGCCGGAGACGACGGCCACCCGCCGCCCGCGCCGGGCCAGCTCCAGGGCGAACTCGGCGCGTTCGGCCTCCACCCGGTTGTCGGAGCCGTGCCGCCGCTGGCCGGGCCGTGCGGGCACACGGTCCAGATAAGTGGTGTAGCCGACCAGATCGTCGGCCGCTGCCAGCGCGCCCCGCGTCTCGGGGGTGAGCCACAGCGGCCCGGCGGGTCCGGTGCCGACGACCACCACTTCGCCCAGGGGGCCGCCTTCCCCCTCGGAGGCCGCAGCGTCCGCCTTGCCCGCCTTGCCCACCTTGCTCGGCAGCACCGCCACCGAGAAGTACGGCACCGAGTCCGGCTCGACGTCCGCGACCCGCCCGGTGCGCTCGCCCTCCATGGTGGCCCGCTCGACGTAGCGGGCCTCCTCCAGCCGCCCGGAACGCTCCAGCGCGCGGCGCACCTTGGGGAACGTACGCCCCAGCTTCATCACGGCCACCGCGTCGCTGGAGGCGAGACGCGCGGTCAGCTCCTCCTCCGGGAGCGTGCCGGGCAGTACGGTCAGCGCCTCCTCGGCCTCGGACAGCGGGGTGCCCAGCCGGGCGGCGGCGGCGCTCACCGACGTCACACCGGGGATGACCTCGGTCGGATACCGATGCGCCAGCCGCTTGTGCATATGCATGTAGGAGCCGTAGAAGAGCGGGTCGCCCTCGGCGAGTACGGCCACCGTGCGCCCCGCGTCCAGATGCGCGGCCAGCCGCGCCGACGCCTCGGCGTAGAACTCCTCCAGTGCGCCGCGGTAGCCGCCGGGGTGGTCGGTGGACTCCGTCGTGACGGGGTAGACCAGCGCCTCCTCGACATGGTCGGCGCGCAGGTGGCGGGCCGCGATGGAGCGGGCGATGGAGCGGCCGTGCCGGGCGCTGTGGTACGCGACGACGTCCGCCTCCGCGATCGCCTCGACGGCGCGTACGGTCATCAGCGAGGGGTCACCTGGCCCCAGCCCCACGCCGATCAGTCGGCCGGTTCCCGCGCTCTCGGCCACGTCGTCGCCGCCCCTCACTCGATCGGTGCCGGTCACCTGGCTCACTCCTCCTCACTCGCAATGGCGTTGAGCGCGGACACGGCCAGCGCGCTGCCGCCGCGTCGGCCGTGGACGACCAGATGCTCCAGCCCGGACGGATGCCCGGCCAGCGCCTGCTTGGATTCGACGGCGCCGACGAACCCGACCGGCACCCCTATGACGGCCGCCGGCCGCGGCGCCCCCTCCTCCACCATTTCCAGCAGCCGGAACAGCGCGGTGGGCGCATTGCCGATGGCGACGACGGAGCCTTCGAGACGGTCGCGCCACAGTTCGAGCGCCGCGGCGGTGCGGGTCGTCCCCAGCTTCGCGGCGAGCTCCGGGACGGCGGGGTCGGCGAGCGTGCAGACCACCTCGTTGCCGGCGGGCAGGCGCTTGCGGGTGACGCCGCTGGCGATCATGGCGACGTCGCAGAGGATGGGAGCGCCCGCGCGCAGGGCCGCGCGGGCCCGCTCGACGACGCGCGGGGTGTAGGCAAGATCCCGTACGAGGTCGACCATGCCGCAGGCGTGGATCATCCGCACCGCAACTTGGCTGACATCGGCGGGCAGCCCGGCCAGATCCGCCTCCGCGCGGATGGTGGCAAAGGACTGCCGGTAGATGGCAGCGCCGTCCTTCTCGTACTCGAACACTGTGCTCTCGCTCATCGTGAGTGGGCCGTCGTCGTGGGGTGCGGATCGTCGGTGGACCGCGGGTCGCGTGCCGCCGCCACGGTGGCGGCGAGCTCTGAGTGCGGGGCGTGAAGCGCATGTGGGGAGAGGGGTACGGGATGCACGTCGCCGGTGCCGCGTACGACGGTCACCCCGTAACCGTCCGTACCCGCGACGACCTCCACCCGGTCGCCGCGCGGATGTCCGCAACGGCGCTCGCAGCCGGACCAGTACACGGGCAGGGCGCGTGCCCCGTCCACGCTGCCGCTGGTCGCCGCCGCGGCGGCGTCGGCCCGTACGTCCGTCAGCGACTTGGCGCAGCCCGGCCGCCCGGCGCAGGCGCCCACGCCGCGCCAGGGGGAGGCCGGATCGGTCACCAGCCCGGCGTCGTCCAGCGCGGCAAGCGCCGCGGGCGCCCGCTCGGGAGGGAGACCCGGCACGACGACCCCGCGCCACGGGGTCAGCCGCAGTTCGCCGCTTCCTTCCTGCTCGGCGGTACGGGCGAGCAGCGTCCACTGGTGGCCCGTCAGCCGGCCGAGAGGGGCGAGAACGGAGAGCGCGGTGGCCGGTCCGGTGGGCGCGGGGATGAGACCGGGCGCCGGTCCATGGGCACTCAGGGGCGGAAGCGGCGGAGATGGGAGTATCTGCTGTATCTGCCCGGTTTTGCCGAGCCGTTGGGCGATACGGTGAGCCAACTCACCACCGGTGATCGGCAGCTCGCCGACCCGCCAGGCCCGTACGCCGCACTGCCGCGCGGCTTCGAGGAAGACCTCGGCGGCGGTCACGGCGGCAGCAGCGGCGGATGCGGCGGATGCCTCGGATGCGGCGGCCTGAGTGTCGGCAGGGTCGGCGATGTGGAGCGCTCCGGCGTCGTCGTCCGCCCCGACGCGGAGCAGCGTGCCGCCCTCCCGTACGGCGACCAACGTCACATCGGCGCCGAGCGCCGCCACGTCGCCGCGGCCGTCGTCCACCGCGAACAGAAAGCGCCCCGATAGTTCGCTTGCTTCTTCGCTCCCGCACAGTCGCCGGTCCAACTCGGCGAGCCGGTCCCTGATGTCAAGGTGCCCGTGGCCGTCCAGCCCCGACAGCGGCGAGGCCACGATGTTGCGGACCCGCTCGTGTGCGGGGGAGGGCAGCAGTCCCGCGCCGTCCAGCAGCTGCGCCAGCCGGACGCCGGAGTCCTCGGCCAGGCCCCGTAGTTGGAGGTTGCCTCGCGAGGTCAGGTGCAGGTCACCGTCCCCGAGACGCTGTGCGGCCTCGCCGAGCGCGGCGGCCTGTGCGGCTTGGAGAACCCCGCCGGGTACCCGGATCCGGGCCAGCCCGCCGTCGTCGGCCTGGTGCAGCCGCAGCGCCCCCGGGCAGGCGTCGTTCCGCTGCCGCGGAGCCGCGTTGCTGATTGCGGCAGCAAGCGGGGCGGGTTGCGCCGGGCGCGGGTGGATGGAGGGCGTGGCCATGCCGGGGAGCATACCGACCGCCCGGTGAGGGCTTGCCCGATGCCGTTGCCCCCGCCTACCCGCCCGC
>NZ_JADKMA010000288.1 GCF_017676365.1 Streptomyces oryzae | reverse complement strand
AGGGCGGGGCCACCGGTTCCCGTGCGGCTGACTCGGAGAGCCCCGCCTCGTCCAGTCCGTCCCCCACGGTGACAGCGGCTGACGGGAGTGACGCCGAGGCGTGTGGCGATGGGAACTGCGAGATCGCCGTGCGGGAACCGGTGACGATACGGGTCAAGATCCCGGACGGGCCCGCGAAGTTGGCCCTGACGAAGGTTGGCAGGAACAAGGTGGCCTACAAGGTGACTGCCGGGAGAAGCAGAACGAGTGGTGAGGCGAGCGGTGCGGGCAGCGGATGCGTCGCGGTCTTCCGCAGCGGCGGCAGCAGCAGTTCGTGCGGGGTGGCGGGGAAACCGCCCGGGAAGGTGGACGGGGCGGTTGTGCTGCAAGTGGTGGCTGGGGCGGACGGTACCGCGCTCGTCCGGGTCGTCTCGGACTGAGCAGCGTCGAGTTCGGGGGGAGAGAGATTCGAGGGGGAGAGAGGTGCGCGGCCCGGGCGCACATCCTCGAACCCATGGGTGCCCTACAGGCCCGCGACGTCCGCGAGGATGCGGGCCTGGCGCAGCAAGGTGACGCTGTTCTCCAGGTCGTCGTCCTCGTCGACCGACCACAGGGCGTACTCGACGTGGCGGGCGACCGACCAGGCGCGTACCCGGTCGATGTCCTCGCCGAGGGCGTCCGCGAGGAGTGCTGTGCGGTGCCGGAGCAGGCGGTGCGGGTTCATGTGCTCGAAGGGGTTGTCGACCTGTTCGAGCAGGGGCCACGGATCGAAGGCCGGGTCGCCGGTCATCGGCTTGGCGTCGATCGCGAGCCACGGAGCGCGCCGCGCTGACAGCAGATTGCCGGGGTTGAAGTCGCCGTGTACGAGCACCTCGCGGTGGGCGGAGCGCGGCAGTTCGCGGTACAGCTGCGCGGCCAGCCGGTACAGCCCCGGGTCGAGTTTTGGGGGCCATTCGCGGGCGGCCTGCTTCTCGGCGAGGCCGGCCCACTCGGCTGTCGTGTCCGCGACTCGGCCCACGCCGAGTGCGGACGCCTCGGCCGGATCCGCCGACCACAGGTCGCGTAGTACGTCCGCTGCTGCCAATAGCCGTTCGTCCGCCGGGAGTTGGCTGGCAGCGCCCAGTTCGATGCCCGGCTCCACCCGCTCCAGGAGCAGCGCGAAATGGTCCGCGTCCTGCTCCAGCACGCGTACGGCGCCGCGCCCGTTCCACAGGCGGAGGGCCGCGCCTTCGGTGCGGGCCTCCGGGTGGGGCCAGGTCAGCTTGAGCACGGCGCGGGTGCCGTCCGGGCGCTCCGCCGGCGCCACCCAGGAGCAGCTGCCGCCGTGGAAGGGCGCGCCCAGGCGCAGTTTCCAGCGTTCGCGCATCTGCTCGACCAGCGTCGGCAGCCGGGCAAGCCAGTCGCGTCCGTCAGCCGTGTGGCTCATCTCCGTGAGCACGGGGAGGCCGGGAGGAAAGAGGTCGGTCACCATACCGTCCGGTTGGTCTGCTGTGACAGTAGCTTCTGGGGCGGGGCCTCAACACCGTAATGGCGCCGTCCGTGGCTCTCCGAGCGCTTTTCCGCGCGACGACGCCCCTTCGGGTACGGTCGCGTGCATGACGAGCGTCGCAGCCGGTATCGGCGATCCCGCCCGCTCTCCGGCCATCCATGTGATCCGGGTTTCCGAACACGCCCCCGCGACCAGGATTTCCGGCGCTCTCGCACCGCTCTCGGAGGAAGAGCGGAAGCGCGCGGCGGCGTTCGTACGGGAGGCCGACCGTGAGCGTTACGTGGTCGCGCATCTGGCCCTGCGCAGGGAGCTCGGAGCGCTGTTGGAGCTCGACCCTGCCGAAGTGCGGTTCGCACGTGCGGACTGCCCGCTGTGCGGGGCCCCGCACGGGCGGCCGACCGTGCCGGGCGATCCGGTGCACTTCTCCCTCTCGCACGCGGGGGACGTGGTGTTGCTGGCGTTCGCCGCCGTGCCGGTGGGAGTGGACGTCGAGGAGTTCCCGAGCGTTGCTGCCGCGCGCGAGACGATGTCCGTGCTGCACCCCCGTGAGCGGGCGGAGTTGGCGGCGTTGCCGGACTCCGCCGCGCTGCCCGCCGCCTTCACCCGCTGCTGGACGCGGAAAGAGGCATATCTGAAGGGGACGGGTGCCGGCCTGGGAGAGGACCCGTCGGTCACCTACGTAGGCACTTTCGGCGAGCCGGCTCAGGTGCCCGGCTGGCAGCTCACCGACCTTCCGGCCCCGGCGGGCTATGCCGCCGCGAGCGCACTGCGGCAGAGGGCAGCTTCGAACAGCGCGTAGTGAGCCCTGCGGAAAACCTCACCCTGCTCGACGGTCATCCGCATACCGGCGCTGAGCTGCGGTTTCTAGCGTTGAGGGCGCATCGGGGCAGCGGCCCCGGTGACCGACCCGACAGCGTGGAGACCCTATGCACCTCACATACGTGGCCCTGCCGCAGGAGCCTGCCGGCGGTATCGCCGGCTGGGCCGCCGATCTCGTCGACACCATGGGCGGTCCAGGAGCCGGACTTGCCATCGCGTTGGAGAACCTCTTCCCGCCGCTGCCGAGCGAGGTGATCCTTCCACTGACCGGGTTCGCCGCCGGGCAGGGCGTCCTTTCGCTGGTCTCGGCGCTGTTCTGGACCACGCTGGGTTCGGTCGTGGGTGCCGTGGTCCTCTACTGGATCGGCAGGCTCTTCGGCCGGGACCGGATGCACGCGGTCTGGGCGCGGCTGCCGCTGGTGAAGGTCTCCGATCTGGTGCGTACGGAGGAGTGGTTCGCCAAGCACGGCACCAAGGCGGTGTTCTTCGGTCGCATGGTGCCGATCTTCCGCAGCCTGGTCTCCGTACCGGCCGGGGTGGAGCGGATGCCGCTTCCGGTCCTCGTGGTGTTGACCACGCTGGGTAGTCTGATCTGGAACTCCGTGCTGGTGCTGGCCGGTTACTGGCTGGGCGACCAGTGGGAGGTGGTGGAGACCTACGTCGGGATCCTCTCCAAGGTGGTGCTGGCCCTGGTGCTGCTGGCGCTGGTGGGGTACGTGGCCGTACGGCTGCGCGGTCGCGGCCGGGCCAAGCACCGCCGCGCCGGATGACGGGGAACGGGGACACGGGGTGTACGTAAGGGGCGGAGCGCACGAGTGGCAGCGTTCCAGTGACAGTGACTGTGACGGTGAAGCGAGCGCTGTGGCGGCGCCCCGGCCTCCGGCTTGGCCGTACCGGAGCCTCGGGATGCTGCTCGGCTGTGCCACGGCGCTGCTCGCCTTCCTGTACTTCGCTCTGGCCGGTGCCGCCCTCGGCCCTTTCCTGCTGTGGCCGTACACCCGGAGCAGTGCGCTCGGCATCTTCGTCGCGGGGGTGCGCGGGCTGACGGCGGTGGAGCGGAACCGCCGCTCCGCCTTCTTCGGCGACCGCTTCCCCGAGCACTACAAGGCGTCCGACCAGAAGCTGCTGCGCTATCTGGCGGTCCGCAGTTATGCGGGGCTGCTGTGCGCTGTCGTGCTCGGGCTGCTGGGCTTCGGCGCCGTGCTGGCGGGGCTCGTGGCGCTGCGTACGGTGCAGGGCGGGTTCACCTGGGACGACTGGCTGGCGCAGCTGCTGCTGGGCGGCGTGCTGCTCTTCCTCGACCTCCAGGGGCTGCGCTCGCTCGCCGAGCTGGAGGCGCGCAGCGCTCGGGAGTGTTTCGGCCCCTCCGAACGGGAGCTGCTGCGGCGGCGGATCGACGAACTGGCCACCAGCAGGGCGGCGGTCGTGCACGCGGTGGACGCCGAGCGCCGCCGTATCGAGCGTGATCTGCACGACGGAATGCAGCAGCGTCTGGTGGCACTCGCCATGCTGCTCGGCCGGGCCCGCAGGGGACGTGATCCCGGGCAGGCGGAGGCGCTGCTGCGCCAGGCGCACCAGGAGTCCCAGGAGATCGCCACCGAACTGCGCGAGGTGGCCTGGCGGATCTATCCGTCTGCGCTGGACAGCCTGGGCCTGGCGGAGGCGCTGGGCGGGGTGTCCGAGCGGTGCGGGATCCCCGTCCGCACCGAGTTCGACGTGGACGGGACGCTGCCGCAGCCGGTGGAGACCGCCGCGTACTTCGTGGTGTCGGAGTCGGTGACCAACGCCGCCAAACACTCCGGCGCCTCGGCCGTCTCCGTACGGGTGGAGCTCCGCGACGCCGACGAGGGCGGCCCCGGCAGCCCCGGCAGCCCCGGCGGCATCGGCCAAGTGCTCGCCGTATCCGTGCAGGACGACGGGAAGGGCGGCGCCGATCCCGCCGGCAGCGGACTGAGCGGGCTGCGCAGCCGGGTGGCGGCGCTGGACGGCACACTGCACATCGACAGCCCTCCAGGGGGACCGACCACCATCACAGCGGAGCTGCCGTGCGCGTGCTGATCGCCGAGGACTCGACCCTGTTGCGGGAGGGGCTGGTCCGGCTGCTCGTGGAGGAGGGGCATGAGGTACCGGGCGCCTTCGGGGACGCCGTCTCGCTGCTGAAGGAGATGGCGGAGCGGCAGCCGGACATCGTCGTGCTGGACATCCGGATGCCGCCCACCCACACCGACGAGGGCCTGCGCGCCGCGCTGGAGATCCGCGAACGCTGGCCCCAGGTCGGGGTCCTGGTGCTCTCCCAGCACATCGAGCGCAACTATGCGGCCCAGTTGCTGGCCCGGGACGCGGAACGGGTGGGCTATCTCCTCAAGGACCGTGTCGCCCAGGTCGAGGAGTTCCTGGACGCGCTGGAGCGCATCCAGGCGGGCGGCGCCGTCATCGACCCCGAGGTGGTGCGCCAGTTGGTCTTCCGTACGTCGCGCGCTGACCCTCTGACGCGGCTCACGCCCCGGGAGCGCAGCGTCCTGGAGGCGCTGGCCCAGGGGCAGACCAATGCGGCCATCGCGCAGCAGCTGCACCTTTCGCTGAGCGCGGTCGAGAAGAACCTGGCTGCCGTCTTCGACAAGCTGGAGCTGTCGCACACCACCGGTTACAGCCGGCGGATCCTGGCGGTCCTGAGATATCTGGAGTCGTAGCGGCAACGGGGCCCGCAATGCTGGTCAAAAGGATCTGGCGCGCGGGATGCGGAGCGTGTTCCATGGTCATCGGGGGGTCCCGGTCAGGCGGCGGCGCCCGTGGACGACGTATGGAAGAAGCGAGGTTGTCTGTGGCCACGACCGTACGACGCAGCTCCCTGACCCTGCCCGCCGCGCCGCTCGGCCCGGAGAATCCGCTGCCCGCGCTGCTGCCGCTGGACGAGGCCCACTCGCTGAACGCTGCCGAACGAGCCGCGCTGCCGCCCCGGATGGCGCGGCAGGTCGGCTACGGTCCGCTGCGTTCCGTGCTGCCCACCCGCGTCCTCGACGGCTACGGGCGGGAGCGCACCCCGGCGCGGTTCGACACGCTCGTGCTGGAGAACGACCAGCTGCGGGTCACTGTCCTGCCCGGTCTCGGCGGCCGTATCGCCTCGCTCTTCCACAAGCCGGACGCGCGGGAGCTCCTCTACGTCAACCCCGTCTTCCAGCCCGCCGACTTCGCGCTGAACGGGGCCTGGTTCTCCGGCGGCATTGAGTGGAACATCGGCGCGACGGGGCATACGACGCTCTCCTGCGCGCCGTTGCACGCGGCGCGGGTGCCCGCGCCGGGCGGTGACGGTGCGATGGTGCGGCTGTGGGAGTGGGAGCGGCTGCGTGACACCCCCTTCCAGGTGGACCTGTGGCTGCCCGACGACTCCGACTTCCTCTACGTGGGCGCCCGTATCCGCAACCCGCACCACCGCACCGTCCCGGTCTACTGGTGGTCGAACATCGCGGTTCCCGAGGACCCGGGGACGCGGGTGCTCGCCCCGGCGGAGGAGACCTGGTACTTCGCGTACGAGCGCAGGCTGCGCCGGATCCCCGTGCCCGAATGGGAGGGGACCGATCTGACGTACCCGCTGCACAGCCGCTTCCCCGCCGACTACTTCTACGAGGTGCCCGACGACTCCCGGAAGTGGATCGCCTCGCTGGACGAGAAAGGGCAGGGGCTCGTCCAGACCTCGACGGATCTGCTGCGCGGCCGGAAGCTGTTCGTCTGGGGCGCAGGGCCGGGCGGGAGGCGCTGGCAGGAGTGGCTGACCGAGCCGGGCACGCCGGGATACGCGGAGATCCAGGCGGGCCTCGCCCGCACCCAGCTGGAACATCTGCCCCTGGAGGCGGGCGGCGAGCTGGCCTGGCTGGAGGCGTACGGGCCGCTGGCCGCAGACCCCGAGGCGGTGCACGGCGCGGACTGGTCGGCGGCCCGCGCCCACACGGAGCGGCGGCTGGAGGCGGCTCTGCCGCGCGGCGCGGTCGAGGCGGCCTACGCGGCGTGGCGACCGTACGCGGACGCGGAACCGGAGGGCGCGCCCGGGGACG
>NZ_JADKMA010000287.1 GCF_017676365.1 Streptomyces oryzae | reverse complement strand
CCCCTCCCGACCGCCACCCCGCACCCCGGCCGTTCACCCTCTCCACACCCCCCGCAACCCCGACGCAACCGCCGGACCGAACAGACTGGCTATGCTCGCGGCATGGCCCTTCCTGCATGGCTCACCCCTCGCAAGCGATCGGCGACCGCGCGCAGCGTTCTCGCGGGCGAGGCCGCCGCGGAGGCGGCCCGCAAGCAGGAGCAGGAGCTCGCCGAGGCGGAGGCGGCCGCGCGTGCAGCGGCGGAAGGAGCGGAGGAAGCGGAGTTCCCCGTGGCGGGGGATGTCCGCGCTGCCGCGTTCTTCGACCTGGACAACACCGTCATGCAGGGTGCCGCCCTCTTCCACTTCGGCCGCGGCCTCTACAAGCGCAAGTTCTTCCGCAAGCGCGAACTGACCCGCTTCGCCTGGCAGCAGGCGTACTTCCGGCTCGCAGGCTCCGAGAACGCCGACCACATGCAGGACGCGCGGGAGAGCGCGCTGTCCATCGTCAAGGGACACCGCGTCTCCGAGCTGATGGCGATCGGCGAGGAGATCTACGACGAGTACATGGCGGGCCGCATCTGGCCGGGCACCCGCGCGCTCGCACAGGCCCACCTGGACGCCGGGCAGAAGGTGTGGCTGGTGACGGCGGCACCGGTGGAGACGGCCACGATCATCGCACGCCGGCTGGGCCTGACCGGCGCGCTGGGCACGGTCGCCGAGTCGGTCGGCGGCGTCTACACCGGGCGGCTGGTCGGCGAACCGCTGCACGGCCCCGCCAAGGCGGAGGCGGTCCGCGCACTGGCCGCGGCCGAGGGGCTGGACCTGGACAGGTGCGCCGCGTACAGCGATTCGGCGAACGACATCCCGATGCTGTCGCTCGTCGGTTATCCGTATGCGATCAATCCTGACAGCCGTCTTCGGGCGCACGCTCGTGAAATGGGCTGGCGGCTGCGGGACTACCGCAGGGGCCGCAAGGCGGCCAAGGTGGGCATCCCGGCCGCGGCCGGTGTCGGCGCGCTGGCGGGCGGAGCGGTCGCCGCCGCCGCAGTACAGCGGCGCCGCCGCTAGGGCCCTCACGAGGACAGCCGTCTCCGCGCCGAGGCGCGCGGCGCCCGCCGTACGCCCGGCACGCGCCGCCGCGGGCGCGGCAATCCAGCAGTGTTACCCGGCGCTCGGGCCCGGCAGTCACGGTCCGCCCGGTCGGGCGGAACTCATCACGCAGGCGTCAGTTTCAGCCAGCCAAATGATCAAAACCAGTCCTCGATTCGCACCTGATTGCGGCTCCAATCCGTAACAGAACGAACCGAAGCGACGTTTTTGGCAACTAGGTGTAGCGCCGCCTGTACGAAGCGTTATTCTCCTCAGACGCAATTCGGTACCCATCCGTCCCTACGCCGGGTGAATGGTCCCGCACTGCACGTGATGGAAGCTCTGCCTCTGGGAGTCCCGTGTACCCACACGTCGGGGTTGACGCCTCGGGCCTGGCTACGCTGCGCACGACAGTCATCGACCAACTGCGTGCGTTCGTCCCCACCGCGTACGCCGTCCCTGCCCTCGCCGCAACGACCGCACCTGTCCCCGCAGGGATCTCAACTGTCCCCGCAGGTCCCTGCCATGCCCTCGCCCGCCGCGCCGCCCGCGCACTGACCACGGCCGGTCCGGCCGCCTCCGCCGCCGCGTCCCCGGCGGCCTCGTCCCGCACCTCCTCGTCCTCGCCCACCCCCACCGCGTCCCGCACCTCCACAGCGAGCGGCAGGCGCGCCCGGGGCACCGGTGCCGTCGCACGGCGCCCCGCCGCCTCGGACACCGACAGCCGCCGCATGATGGACCTCGTCGAACGCGCCCAGGACGGCGAGGCCGAGGCGTTCGGCAGGTTGTACGACCAGTACAGCGACACCGTCTACCGCTACATCTACTACCGGGTCGGCGGCCGGGCCACCGCCGAGGACCTGACCAGTGAGACCTTTCTGCGCGCCCTCCGCCGCATCGGAACCTTCACCTGGCAGGGCCGCGACTTCGGGGCCTGGCTGGTGACCATCGCCCGGAACCTCGTCGCCGACCACTTCAAGTCCAGCCGCTTCCGCCTCGAAGTGACCACCGGCGAGATGCTCGACGCCAACGAGGTCGAGCGCTCCCCGGAGGAGTCGGTCCTCGAATCCCTCTCCAACGCCGCCCTGCTGGAGGCCGTACGTAAGCTCAACCCCCAACAGCAGGAGTGCGTAACGCTCCGATTTCTCCAGGGGCTCTCCGTGGCGGAAACGGCCCGGGTGATGGGCAAGAACGAGGGCGCCATCAAGACGCTCCAGTACCGCGCCGTCCGCACCCTCGCCAGACTCCTCCCCGACGACGCGCGCTAGCACCGACGGCGTGCGCGCCGGGTGCCGGCACCCGGCCCTCGGTCCTGGGTCCAGGGTCCTGGGCCGTTGACCGTCGCCCATCGCCCATCGGCCTCCGCACCAGTCACATCATCGTGACATCCGACTCCGTAACCCGAGTGGCTTGCGCTCGTTGTGGGGGTTGCAGACTCCCCGTAGCCGCTGCCCGGGCCGCAGTCGCCGCTGAGTGAGCGCGGTCGGCCACGCTCATGGCTGGGTGCAGGGGAGCCGACCGTGCTGACGAGAGGAGGTGCCGCCGGTGATCGGATCCGTGCCGACGAGCCGACGGGCCATCGCCTTCGCCCAAGCCCTGGACGAGCAGGAGCGTGACGCGGGCGCGGCGGCCGATGCGGGGCCCGAGGCGTCCCCTGACGACCGGAGGGGCGAAGGGGCACCGCCGACGGACACACCGCACAGCCACCGGGACAGCCACCGGGACGACACTTCGGACCGGTCGCTGCTGTCCCTGGCGGAATCGCTGCGCGTGCTCCCCAAACCGGAGTTGGCCCCCGAGGTCAAGACGGTCCAGCGGGCCCAGCTGATCGCCGCCATGGAGGCCGCCTTCGCGGAGGGCGAGACGGCGGCACGCGGCGCACGCTTCCCCGAGCAGCGCGACGCCCGTACCGGCTCCCGCGCCCGTGGTGGCCAGCACCGCGCACCCGGTCTCGGGCCGCTGGGCAAGCTGCGGCCCAAATCCCGGCTGGGCAAGGGGCTCGCGGCCGGCGGGCTGAGCGTCGGCGTCGCGGCCAGCGCCTTCGGCGGCGCCACAGCGGCCAGCACGGACGCGCTGCCCGGCGACTCGCTCTACGGCCTCAAACGCGGCATGGAGGACCTGCAACTCGACCTGGCAGGCGACGACGCCGACCGCGGCAGCCTGCTGCTGGACCACGCCTCCACCCGGCTGCACGAGGCCCGCCGTCTGATGGAGCGCGACCGCTCGGGAGAGCTGGACCACGAAGCGCTCGCCGAGGTCCGCAGGACGCTCTCCGGGATGCGGCAGGACGCCTCCGAGGGCCACCGGCTGCTGAGCGGCGCCTACCGGAAGAACGGCGACCTGGCACCGATCCGGTCCCTGTCCGCGTTCTCCAAGAACCACCGCGCGGGCTGGACCCGGCTGCGCGACCGGCTGCCGACGCAGCTGCACGATGTGAGCGACGAGGTCAGCTCCGTCTTCGACGCCATAGACCACGACGTCAGCCCGCTGCGCTCGCTGCTGCCCCAGGAGCGGGACGAGGCGGCGCGGAAACGCGAGCCGGGCACCGGTGACCGCACGGGTGAGGAACAGCCCTCCACGTCGCCGAGCTCCTCGTCCACCGAGGACGTCGCCGGCCGGCGGGACGGGCGCAGCGAGGAGCCGTCGCCCTCGGACTCGCAGCGGGAGGGCGGAGGGCTGCTCGGCGGCGGACTGCTCGAGCCGTCCGGCCAACCGGACCGGGAAGGCAGCCCGTCCCACTCGGGCCCAGGCTCCGACGGCCCGTCCACGCCCGGCAGCGCGCCCGAGGTGACGCTGCCCCCGATCGTCCCGGACGTCCTGCCCCGCCTCGGCCTGGACGGCGGCAGCTAGCCACGGCAGCCGGCAGGGCGGGTACGTACGAAGGAACAGCGCGTCGGCAGAACGCTCAGAAGAACACCGAACGCCGCCGCACCAGCAGTTTGTAGAGCGTGTGCTGGATCGTCTCCCGTACCTGGTCGGTGAGGTTGAACATCAGCATCGGGTCCTCCGCGGCCTCCGGTGGATAGCCGTCGGTGGGTATCGGCTCACCGAACTGGATCGTCCACTTCGTCGGCAGCGGCACCGCACCCAGCGGGCCGAGCCAGGGGAAGGTGGGGGTGATCGGGAAGTACGGGAAGCCGAACAGCCGGGCGAGAGTACGCGAGTTGCCGACCATCGGGTAGATCTCCTCGGCCCCGACGATCGAGCACGGCACGATCGGCGCGCCCGCGCGCAGGGCCGTGGAGACGAAGCCGCCGCGCCCGAAGCGCTGGAGCTTGTAGCGGTCCGCGAAGGGCTTGCCCAGCCCCTTGAAGCCCTCCGGCATCACCCCGACGACCTCGCCCCGCTCCAGCAGCGTCTGGGCGTCCTCCGCGCAGGCGAGCGTGTGCCCGGCCTTCCGCGCCAGCTCGTTGACGAGCGGCAGTACGAACACCAGGTCGGCGCCGAGCAGCCGCAGATGGCGGTCGGCGGGGTGCTGGTCGTGCACGGCGACCTGGAGCATCAGCCCGTCCAGCGGCAGCGTCCCCGAGTGGTTGGCGACCACCAGCGCGGCGCCGTCCGCGGGTATGTTCTCCACCCCGCGCACCTCCACCCGGAAGTACTTCTCGAAGACCGGGCGCAACAGCGTCATCAGGACCTGGTCGGTCAGCTCCTGGTCGTAGCCGAAGTCGTCGACCTCGTAATCGCCGGTGATCCTGCGGCGCAGAAAGGCCAGGCCGCGCGAGGCGCGGTTCTCCCAGCCCTTGCCGAGGAACTGCTCCAGCAGCCCCGAGGGCTCCTCCTGACGTCCCGGCGACTCCTGGCCCGGCCCCCCGTCCGACTCCCCGTCCCCCAGTGGCTCCTCCGCGCCCTGCGCCGCGTCCGGCTGGTCCTCCGGCACAGTGGTCAGCCGGGAGCGCCGGGCCGCGCGGCCACTGCTGCGACGTCCGGCACGGCTCTCGTCCGCGCCACTTCCCGTACCCGTACCCGAAGCGGAAGCGGAACCGTGCTGCCCGGAGCGGCCGGTACGGGAGGAGCGGTTGCCGTCCCTGGGGCTCCGGCTCGCAGCGGCTCCCGAACCGCGTGAGCGGTCCCTGTCGTCGTCGAAGGGTATGACCTTCGCGTCAGCCATCCTGGCGCACCTCCTCCGGGCCGGGCGTTGCCGGCAGCAGTCCAGCGAACCGGTCGACCGCCTCGGCGAGCCTGCGCGGCGGCAGCAGCCCCGGGCCGCGCTCCCGCACGAAGTCGTCCAGCGTCTGGGCGGTCGTCCGGCGCGGTATGAATCCCAGAATGTCGCGTGCGTGGTCGGTACGGACGACACGCCCGTGGGTGAGCAGCCGTATCTGCTCGGGCGAGAAGTCCGTCGCGCCCACCGAGCGCAGCACGCTCCGGCTCCACCGGATCGCCGGCAGCAGCATCGGCACCGTCGGCCGCCCCAGACGCCGGGCGCACTGTGACAGCAGCAGAACGCCGTCCCCGGCGATGTTGAACGTCCCGGCGGTGAGCGTCCCCCGGCGCGGCTCGCCCGCCGCCAGCCGCAGCACCTCGATCACATCGTCGTCGTGCACGAACTGCAGCCGGGGGTCGTATCCCAGCACGGTGGGCAGTACGGGCAACGAGAAGTACGCCGCCAGCGGCGACTCGGCGGCGGGGCCGAGGATATGGGCGAAGCGCAGCACCGTCACGGCGACGTCGGGGCGGCGCCGCGCGAAACCGCGCACATAGCCTTCGACTTCGACGGCGTCCTTGGCGAAGCCACCGCTCGGCAGATCCCTCACCGGTGTCGTCTCGTCGAAGACAGCGGGATCGCGGGGTGCGGAACCGTACACACTCGTCGTCGATTTGATCACCAGACGACTGACTGTGGGCGCCTTCTGACAGGCGCCGAGCAACTGCATGGCACCGATGACGTTGGTCTCCTTGACCGCGCCGCGCCCGCCGCCGCCCAGCGTCGGCGGGGTGCCGTGCACATCCATGTGGACGACCGTGTCGACGGCGTGTTCCGCCAGCACCTTGCCGATGGCCGGCTGCCGGATGTCGGCCCGTACGAATTCGGCGCCGCCCAGCTGGTGCGCCGGGGGCTGGGCGTCCACGCCGATCACCCGCTCCACGTCGGGCTCTCGCTGGATACGGCGCACGAAGCGGCCACCGAGCGGCCTGGCCACTCCGGTGACAAGCACGACCTTGCCCACGATCCCTCCCTGACACCCGGATACGGTCCGTGCCCCCGTATGAGCCACACCGCGAATCCATAGCAGAACCGCCGCCTTTCTCTCCGCGCGGAGAGAAA
>NZ_JADKMA010000286.1 GCF_017676365.1 Streptomyces oryzae | reverse complement strand
CCGACGACCCCGCCCTCTCCGGTGCCGCCGCCACCGGCACCAAGGCCGCCGAGAGCGCGGCACAGTCCGGGCACGCCACCGGGCCGGGCCCGCGCGGTCCGGAGCCCGCGCCGGACAGCCACAGGCCCGGGCCGGACAGCCACAGGTCCGGGCTGCGCGGTCTGGTGCCGGACCTCGCGGTCGTGGCGGCTGCCGTGGCGCTGGTGGCCGCAGCCGTCGTCATCGGCGGTGCGATCGAGCGGGAAGAGGGCACACTGCGGGTCCACTGGCCGCCGTACTACGCCGAACTCGAACCGCACCTGGGCCCGGGCACCCCGGCTGCGCTGCTGGTCGCGGCGGCCGTGCTCGGCTACGGCCCCGCGCTGGCGGCCCGACTGCCGTGGCGGCGGCTGTTGGGGGCGGCCTGGGGCGCCTCCATGGCGTGGATCTGGTCACTCGCCCTGGTGGACGGCTGGCACCGCGGCGTGGCGAACCAACTGACCTCCGCCTACGAGTACCTCCAGGAGGTCGGCAGGTTCCAGAACGTCGGCGCCGCACTGCGCACCTTCACCGACCACATCCTGCTGCACTCACCCGGCAACTGGGTCCCCCATGTGGCAGGCCACCCGCCCGCCGCCGTCCTCACCTTCGTGGGCCTCGACCGGGTGGGCCTCGGCGGCGGCCCCTGGGCGTCCGCGTGGGTCATCACGGTCGGGTCGTCGGCAGCCGCGGCCGTACTGGTGGCGCTGCGTGCACTGACGGGCGAGCAACAGGCCCGCAGGGCGGCGCCCTTCCTCATCCTGGCGCCCACTGCCGTCTGGGTGGGCGTATCGGCTGACGGCTACTTCACAGCAGTGGCGTCGTGGGCACTCGCCCTGCTCGCACTGTCCGCACGTTCCGCTTCCCCGCGGACGGGCCCGACGGGCGAAAAGGGCCACAGTGCGCCCCGCGCCCCGCGCACTGCTGCGCTCTGCGCCGGACTGCTGTTCGGTCTCACCTGCTATCTGTCGTACGGGCTCACCCTGTGCGCGCTGCTGGGCCTCGCTGTCCTCGCCCTGTCCCGCACCCTGCGGCCCCTCCCCTGGGTGCTGGCGGGCGTCGCCGTGGTGGCCGCTTCCTTCACTCTGGCGGGGTTCAACTGGTGGGAGGGCTACCAGTTGCTGACCGAGCGCTACTACGAAGGCGCCGCCCGCGTCCGGCCGTACAGCTACTGGGTGTGGGCGAACCTCGCCTGCGCGGTGACAGCCACGGGGCCCGCGGTGGTGGCCGGGGCACGCCGAGCACTCGCTACAGGTGCGGCAACAGGGCGCCGGGCAGCGGCACGGCTACAGCTACAGCTACGGGAACGAGGACGAGGACGAGGACGGGAACTGGGGCGGGAGCGGGAACGGCATACGGACGGCACGGTGAGCCCCCCAAGCCCCCACCCCCTCGGCAGCCGCGAAAAACTCGCCCTGCTGGTGCTGGCGGCCCTGCTGACGGTTGCCGTCGCCGACCTGTCGGGCATGAGCAAGGCCGAGACCGAACGCATCTGGCTGCCCTTCCTCACCTGGCTGCTGCCCGCCGCCGCACTGCTGCCCCGCCGAAGCGCACGGTACTGGCTGGCAGCCCAGGCGGCGGTCGCCCTACTGGTCAACCACATTCTGCTGACCGGCTGGTGAAGGCCACTCCAGTCACCCGTCAGCCGCTCACCCTCGATCCCGCTGGCGCGCCGCCCGGAAGCGGGCCTGGCCCTCGCCGAGGTCCACGACAGGCTCCGGATAGTCGAGCCGGGCCCGCTCTGCGGCGGGCAGCCGCCAGGGCCGGTGCACGGCAGCTCCCTCGACAGCGGCCAGTTCGGGCACCCAGCGGCGCACATAGGTGCCCTGAGGGTCGTAGCTGCGCGCCTGGGTGAGCGGATTGAGCACCCTGTTGGGCCGGGTGTCGGTGCCGGTGCCCGCCGCCCACTGCCAGTTGAGCTGGTTGTTGGCGATGTCCCCGTCCACCAGGTGCGCGAGAAAGTGCGCGGCACCGATGCGCCAGTCCACATACAGCGTCTTGGTGAGGAAACTGGCGGCCAGCAGCCGGGCTCTGTTGTGCATCCACCCCTCGTGCAGCAGTTGCCGCATTCCGGCGTCCACCAGCGGGTAGCCGGTCCGGCCCTCCCGCCAGGCGGCGATCTCGCGTTCGGCGTCACCCTCGGTGCCGCGCCAACGGTCGCCGTGCGGACGGTAGTCGGTGTACGAGGCGGCAGGGCGGGCCGCCAGCACCTGGTGGTGGAAGTCGCGCCAGGCCAGCTGCCGTACGAACGCCTCAGCCCCCGCGCCGCCCTTCGCCGCCGCCTCATGGGCGAGCTCGACGGGCGAGAGGGACCCGAAGTGCAGATGCGGGGAGAGCCGGGAGGTGGCATCGGCACCCAGGTCGTTCTGGCCGCCCTCCCGCTGCCCGTACCGCTGGAGCCCGCCCTTGCGGCGCCAGGACGCCCACCGTTCACGCCCGGCGCGCTCCCCACCGCGCGCGAGCCCCGGCGCGGCCCCGCGCGCCCCCTCCCTGCGGGGCAACCGGAGCGACCCGGGCGCTTCCGGCACTGGCACGGCGCGCGGGGCGGCGAGCGGAGTGCGCCGCCCCGCCTGGCTCCAGCGCCGGAAGTACGGTGTGAAGACGGCGAAGTGATCCCGGCCGCCGGAGGGGGTGAGCGCGCCGGGCGCGACGGCCGTGATCACCGCGTCGTGCACCCGCAGCGCACACCCGGCCTCCTCCAGCGCCATCCGCAGCCGCGTCTCGCGCTGCTGCGCGTATCCGCTGACGCCCCCCGCGATGTGCACCTCGTGCGCGCCGCACTCGTGCACCAGCCGCGTGGTCTCCTCGGCCGGGTCGCCGGAGCGCACCACGAGCCGGCCACCTCGCTCGCGCAGCCCTTCGTCCAGGGCTGCCAGACAGTCGGCCAGGAACGCCCGGCGGTTGGGTACGGCGAAGCCCGCCTCCTCCACCGCGCGGTCCAGCACGAACAGCGGCACGACCCCCTCGGCGGCGGCCAGCGCGGCACGCAGCACAGGGTTGTCGCGCAGCCGCAGGTCGGAGGTGAACAGGGCGACGGAGACGGTGGGGCCCGAGGACGTGGGGGACGCGGGGGAGGCGGAGGAGGCGGAGGAGGCGGTCACATGTTCCCAACTGCCGTACGGGAGAGGCCGTTACGCGTCGGCGGAAACAGCCGATTGTCAGACCCGCCGCCTAGGCTGGCCGACCAGTCGCTTGAGCAGAACCGGCCGGGTGCGGGGGCGCCCGGCCAGGGACGAGGAGACCCAGAATGCCGGCCCAGAACACGCTGCTGACGCCTGCCGACAGCCACAATGTCATCGAGGTGCGCGGGGCGCGGGAGAACAACCTCGCCAACGTCTCCCTCGACCTGCCCAAGCGCAGGCTGACGGTCTTCACCGGAGTGTCGGGCTCGGGCAAGTCCTCGCTGGTCTTCGGTACGGTCGCGGCCGAGTCCCAGCGGCTGATCAACGAGACGTATACGGCGTTCGTGCAGTCCTTCATGCCGAGTCTGGGCCGCCCCGACGTGGACAGCCTGCGCAACCTGAGCGCCGCGATCGTCGTCGACCAGGAGCGGATGGGCGCCAACTCCCGTTCCACCGTGGGAACGGCCACCGACGCCTACACCATGCTGCGGATCATCTACAGCCGGCTGGGCACCCCGCACATCGGGACGTCGACCGCGTTCAGCTTCAACAGCACCGAAGGCATGTGCGCCGAGTGCGAAGGGCTCGGCGAGACCACGACCATCGACGTCGACCAGGTCGTCGACCGGGACCTGTCCGTGCGCGAAGGCGCGATCACCGCTCCGGGCTTCGCCGTGGACAGCTGGTTCTGGCAGGTGATGGTGGGCTCCGGCTTCTTCGACCCGGACAAGAAGGTCCGCGACTTCACCCAGCAGGAGTGGGACGGACTGCTGTACCAGCCGACGACCAAGGTCAAGGTCGGCACCTCGAACCTCACCTACGACGGCGTGATCACCCGCATCCAGCGCACCTACCTGTCCAAGGACCGGGACGCGATGCAGCCCCACATCCGGGAGTTCACCGACCGGGCCGTCGTCTATGCCGACTGCCCGGTGTGC
Organism: Streptomyces oryzae; assembly: GCF_017676365.1. GTDB lineage: Bacteria > Actinomycetota > Actinomycetes > Streptomycetales > Streptomycetaceae > Streptomyces > Streptomyces oryzae. The sequence goes on along the minus strand of NZ_JADKMA010000286.1, from coordinate 2,420 downwards.
GGCGGCAGCCGGCTCAGCCAGGCCGCGCTCTCCTCGAAGATCGACGGGGTGAACATCGCGGACTGCGCCCGCATGCAGATCAGCGACCTCGCCCCCTTCGTCCGCGGGCTGGACGACGCGTCCGTTGCGCCGCTGCGCGACACGCTCTGCCAGACGCTCGACTCACTGGTCGGCATCGGGCTGGGCTATCTGAGCCTGGACCGGCCGGCGGGCACCCTCTCCGGCGGCGAGGCACAGCGCGTCAAAATGGTCCGCCACCTCGGCTCCAGCCTCACCGACGTCACCTACGTCTTCGACGAGCCCACCATCGGCCTGCACCCGCACGACATCCAGCGCATGAACGAACTGCTGCTGCTCCTGCGCGACAAAGGCAACACGGTGCTGGTGGTCGAGCACAAGCCGGAGGTCATCGCCATCGCCGACCATGTGGTCGACCTCGGCCCCGGCGCGGGCACCGAAGGCGGCCGCATCTGCTACGAGGGGGATGTCGCGGGCCTGCGCGCCTCCGGCACCCTCACCGGCCGCCATCTGGGGCACCGCGCCCGGCTGCGCGAGACGGTCCGGGAGCCCAAGGGCACGGTGGAGATCCGCGGCGCCGACCTGCACAACCTCAAGGACGTCGACGTCGACATCCCGCTGGGCGTCCTCACGGTCGTCACAGGCGTCGCCGGCTCCGGGAAGAGCTCCCTGATCCACGGATATCTGTCGGGCCGGGACGACGTGCTGGTGGCCGACCAGTCGCCGATCCGCGGCTCGCGCCGCAGCAACCCGGCCACCTACACCGGGCTGCTGGGTCCCGTCCGTACGGCCTTCGCCAAGGCCAACGGCGTCAAGGCGGCGCTGTTCTCGGCCAACTCGGCGGGCGCCTGCCCGAACTGCAACGGCATCGGGCTCGTCTACACCGACCTGGCGATGATGGCCGGGGTCGCGTCCGTGTGCGAACAGTGCGAGGGCAAGCGCTTCACGCCCGAGGTGCTGGAGTACACGCTGCGCGGAAAGAACATCAGCGAGGTGCTGGCCATGTCCGTGGCCGAGGCCCGCGAGTTCTTCCCCACCGGCCAGGCGGCCGCGATCCTCGGCCGCCTCGCCGATGTGGGCCTGAGCTATCTGCGCCTGGGCCAGCCGCTGAACACACTCTCCGGCGGCGAGCGCCAGCGGCTCAAGCTGGCCATCCACATGGCGGAGAAGGCCACCACCTACGTCCTGGACGAGCCGACGACCGGGCTGCACATGGCGGACGTCGACCAACTGCTGTCCCTGCTCGACCAACTGGTCGAGGACGGCAACTCGGTCGTCGTCATCGAGCACCACCAGGCGGTGATGGCCCACGCGGACTGGATCATCGATCTGGGCCCTGGCGGCGGCCACGACGGCGGCGAAATCCTGTTCACCGGCCCCCCGGCAGAACTCATAGCCAGGGCCGACACGCTGACGGCGCAGCACCTGCGGAGCTATGTGGGGGCCGACGCCTGACCGCGGGGCACGGCCAAGGAGCACGACCAAGGAGCCGGACGGAGGCGCCTGACCGAGGTGCCGAGAGCCGTACCGAGGTGCCGGGAGGGGTGACCGAGGAGCCGAGCCGAGGCGGCACCGTCACCGGGAGGGACCGACGAGGCCGCCCCGAACCGGTGCCCTCACCACGAGGGCCGCGCCGACACCCCGCCGTCCAGCACCAGGTCGTGGCCGTTGATCCAGCGCGCCTGCGGGGAGGCGAGGAACACGCAGGCGTCGCCCACCTCCTCCGGCGTGCCCAGCCGGCCGTCCGGCGCCGCCGCGCGCCAGCGCCGTACGCCCTCGGGCCACTGCTCCTCGATGCCGTCCCGCTCCACCAGACCTGGCGAGACGGTGTTCACCCGCACCCCGAGCGGCCCGTACTCCAGCGCGGCGGCCCGGGCGTGCGTGACGATCGCGGCCTTGGAGGCGGCGTAGTGTGCATGTCCCGGCGCGGGCTGCGCCGCCTCGATGGAGGCGATGTGCGTGACGCTGCCGCCGCCGCGCTCCGCCAGCAGCGGCGCCGCCGCCTGCGTACAGCTGAAGACACTGGCGAGATTGGTGTCGACGACCGTGCGCCACTCCTCGGCCGTCATCCCCCGCAACTCCCGTACGGGCTGCACGCCCGCGTTGTTGACCAGCGCGCCGAGCCCCGCGGGACGCCATTGCGCGGCCTCGGTGACCACCGCGCGGCAGCCGTCCTCCGTGGCCAGCTCGCCATGGACGGCCAGTGCCGCGCCGCCGTCCCGCCGGATCAGCTCCACCGTCCGCCGCGCCCCCGCAGCGTCGCCGCGGTAGTGCACCGCCACCGGCATGCCCGCCGCGGCGAACCGGAGCGCGACACCGCGCCCGATACCGCCGGAGGCGCCGGTCACCAGCACGGTGCGCGGCTCGGCCGAGGGCACAAGGGGCGGGGACGGTGCGTGGGC
>NZ_JADKMA010000285.1 GCF_017676365.1 Streptomyces oryzae | reverse complement strand
CGGCTCGTTCTGGGCGAGGTCGACAGCATCGACTTCGAGCAGCGCCGGCTCCAGTACGTCGACCCGGAGGGCCGCTCCGGCGAACTCGATTACGACCGGCTGCTGCTGACCGTCGGCAGCGTCAACAAGCTGCTGCCGATCCCCGGTGTCGCCGAGCACGCGCATGGCTTCCGCGGTATGCCGGAAGCCCTCTACCTGCGTGATCACGTCAACCGGCAGATCGCCCTGGCCGCCGCTTCCGAGGATCAGGAGGAAGCGGCGGCTCGCCGTACCTTCGTGGTCGTCGGGGCGGGCTACACGGGTACGGAGGTCGCGGCGCACGGCCAGATGTTCGCCGAATCGCTTGCCCGGCAGCACAACCGGCAGCGCGGGGAAGGGCCGCGAACCCGGTGGATGCTGCTGGACATCGCCCCCCGGGTCCTCCCTGAGCTGGACGAACGCCTCTCGGATACGGCGCACGAGGTGCTGACCCAGCGTGGCGTCGAGGTGCGGACCGGAACCTCGGTGAAGGAGGCGACGAGCGAGGGAGTGCTGCTGGACAGCGGAGAGTGCGTTCCGACCCGTTCACTGATCTGGTGCGTGGGTGTCCGGCCCGACCCCCTCGTCAAGGACCTCGGCCTGGAGACCCAGCAGGGCCGCATCGTGGTCGACGAATATCTGCGCGTGCCCGGCCGGCCGGAGGTGATGGCCTGCGGTGACGCGGCTGCGGTGCCCGATCTGACCCGTCCCGGGGAGATCACGCCAATGACAGCGCAGCACGCGGTACGCCAGGGGAAGATCGCGGGCCGTAATCTCGCGGCCTCGTACGGCTATGGAGCCTCGCGCCCCTACAAACACCACGACCTCGGATTCATGGTCGACCTCGGCGGGGTCAAGGCCGCCGCGAACCCGCTGCGCGTCCCGCTCTCCGGCCCGCTCGCCAACCTGGTGACACGCGGCTACCACCTCGCCTCCATGCCGGGGAACCGGATCCGGGTGCTGGCGGACTGGGCACTGGACGCGGTGCTGCCGAGGCAGGCGGCACAGCTGGGACTGGTGAGGTCCTGGTCCGTGCCGCTGGAATCCTCGTCGCCCGAGGTGGCACGGGTGCCTTCGCCCTAGCGCTTGCGCTTGCGCTTCCGCCCTGAGCCCGGGCGCAGTCGCCCTGAGCCTCTGCGCCCGCCACACTGCGATCCCTCGTCTGCTCCGATGCTCCCCGTCACCCACCCGGGTGACGGGGTTATTCACAACCGGCCGGTTATCCACGGAAAGTAAGACGCCCACCACGGAGCGAGCATCCGCGGCTAGCTTTCTCGTATCGCCCAACAGAGCTCGAGAGCCGGAACACCACGGACACCCGGGACAGCGCGGGCAGCACTGGAACACGTGAGCACCACCAGAGAGCACGAGAGAGCACGAGAGGAAGTACCGCATGCACGGGGGACTGCCGCTCATCGGACTGAGCATGCTCGTCTATGGAGCCGTCGGCGCCGCCGCTCTGGCCAGGGGAGCGCTCGACCGGATCCGAGGCCGGACGAAGCGGACCAGCAGGAACGAGAAGCAGGGGAGGGGCACCGCATGCCCGGCCGTGTGACGGTGATCGTCCCCGCCCACAACGAAGAGGCGGGACTCCCCGCAACCCTGGAGTCCGTACTGGCCCAGACCACGCCACCCGAGCAGGTGATCGTCGTGGACGACGCCTCAACGGACCGCACCGGCGATGTGGCACGGTCCTACGGGGTCGAGGTGCTGCGGCCGGCAGCCAACCTCGGCAGTAAGGCCAAGGCACAGAACCACGCCCTGCCGCACTGCCGCGGGGACCTGGTCCTGGCCGTGGACGCCGATACCGTACTGGCACCGGACTACATCGAACGGATCCTGCCCGCATTCGACGATCCCTCAGTCGCGGTCGCGGCAGGCAATGTGCAGACGCGGTTCGCCCGGACCGTATGGGAGCGCGGCCGCTCGGTGGAGTATCTGCACGGTTTCCACTGGCACCGCCCCATCCAGGAACGGGCCGGCAGCCCGATGGTCTGCTCCGGCTGCTGCTCCGTCTTCCGCCGCCGGGAGCTGACGGCCGCCGGCGGCTTCCCGGAGCGCACCATCGTCGAGGACATGGACTACACCTGGAGCCAGCAGATCTCCGGGCGCAGGGCCCGCTACGTCAGCGCCGCTGTCGCCTGGGCTGCCGACCCGGAGTCCCTGCTCTACCTGCGGAAACAGGTCTGGCGCTGGATGGCCGGCTTCTGCCAGAACCTGCGCGTACACGCCGGAGAGCTGGTCTGGCGCAAACCGATACTGGCCGTGTGGGTGCTGCTGGCGCTGGTCGAGATCCTCCTGGCGCCGCTGTGGTGGTGTACGCCGGTGATTCTGACGGTCGGCTTCCACAAGCCGGTTGCGGAGACGCTCGCCTGGTGGGTCGGCACCGAACTCCTCTGCACACTTCCCCCCTTGGTCTACGCGGCACGCAAACGCGGGCTGAGGCTGAGGAAGGTGTTGGGTGACCTGCCCTGTGTGTATCCGACCAAGGCCGTCAATCTCTGGTACGCGTGGAAAGCAGTAGTCGTCGAACTGGTGCTGGTCCCACTGCGGCTTTCCCGCGGACTGACTGTCTACGAAAAGGGCCGCGGCCCCACTCCTTTGTCACCGGGGAGGCCGGCCACCGCGCTTCCCTGACAGCTGGACAGGCGGCAGGAACTCGCGCACCAAGGTGCGATGCCACCAAGCGCCCGTCTCCCGCCGCTCCTGCCGGGTCGTGAAGCGGTAGCGATACAGCAGCGCTCGTACGTGCGTAGGAGGCTGGTCCGGGAACGGGTTGATGTGCAGCAGCCGCAGCGTGGCCGAATCGTTCTCGAGCAGCCGCGAGATGAACGGCTCGAACCAGCCGCGGGTGTAGGCGGGGGAGAGCGCGGCGAACCACATCTGCCAGTCGAGACGCAGGTGATACGGCGCGAACTGGCGTGGAAGGCGGCGCACGTTCCCCGGCTTGCCCTTGAACTCGTACTCGCGCCACACCGTCTCCGGCGTGATCTGCTCCTCGTCCGTGCCTTCCAGCACGATCTCCTGCCGGACGCGGGTCACACTGCCGAACGCGCCATAGGTGTTGACCAGATGGAGGGGGTTGAAGGACCGGTTCATCTGCTGGGTCCGGCTGAGCAGATTCCGCGCAGGCCAGTAACTGAGCACCACGATCAGCGCAGACGCCACACACACCAGAACCGCGAACCACAGCGGGGCGGGATCGAAGGAGGGGGTGCCCGTGAGAGGAGAGGTGTCGACGGCGGCGAAGGCGAGAACGATCGTCAGCCAGTTGAGCCAGGAAAAGTTCCCCGACAGAACCAGCCACAGCTGCGTGATGATGATCAGCCCTGCTGCGACGGTGGCAACCGGCTGCGGACAGAAGAGCCCGAAGGGCACGATCAACTGGGCTACATGGTTGGCGGCCACCTCGACCCGGTGCAGCCGCTTGGGGAGATGGTGGAAGTACCAGCTCAGCGGCCCGGGCATCGGCTGGGTCTCGTGGTGGTAGTACAGGCAGGTCAGCTTGCGCCAGCACTCGTCGCCGCGCCACTTGATCAGCCCCGCGCCGAACTCCAACCGGAAGAGCAGCCAGCGCATCAGCCACAGAGTCAGCACAGGCGGCGCCGTCTCCGCGTTGCCCAGGAAGATCGCCAGGAAGCCCGCCTCCAGCAGCAGTGACTCCCAGCCGAAGCTGTAGAAGATCTGCCCGACGTTCACGAACGAGAGATAGAGGAACCACAGCAGTGCCCACATCACCATCGAGGCCCACACGGGCACGGCATCCGCCGCCCCCGCCACCACGGCGGCGGCCAGCGCGACCCCCACCCAGGCGCAGACCCCGGTGATCCGGTCGTCGCAGCGCCAGTGGAAGAGACTGGGAGACGCCCGGAACGGCACGCGCCGCACGAACACAGCGGCGGGCACCAGCCCGCGCTCGCCGAGCAGTGCCCGGAACTGCATCGCGGCCGAGAAGAAGGCGACGAGGTAGACCACGGCCAAGGCACGCTGAAGGACCAGTCGGCTCAGTTCGTACCCGGGGGCCGAGAACCACGGCGTGAACCACTCCATGGCGGCCATGAGTACCACCGGCACGCCTACCTCACGCCCTCGGTGAGGTCCACTGACGCGGGGCACCGGACGAGTAGCCGTTCACGGACGGACGGACGAGCGAGGACGACGGTTACGCATGGGCGAGCGGCGCGCGTGAGTGCTCTGCGGGGGGGGTGCCCCTGTGCGTTTGGTCAAGGTCCAAGGCCAGTAGGTTCGTGCGGTCGCGGGTGGGCCGAGCCGCAGAGGTGTGCATGACTGATGGCCAGGTCACGATCAAGCTGACGAGTGACGAGGCACTGGTGCTGTCGGACTGGCTGGAGAAGCTCCAGATGACGGACCTCAGCCGCGTTGTCGGCGATCCGGCGGTCCGGGCGCCAATCCATCGGATCGCCGGAACGCTGGACAAGGCGCTTCCTGAGCTGTTCGCGCCTGACTATGACCAGCGGATTGAGACCGCTCGGCAGCGGCTTCGGCCGGAGAACTGACCGAGCGGTCTGACTCCTCACCTGGCCGCAACCCGTCGGGGTTCGTAGAAGGTTCCGTCGCGAGGGGAAGAGGATGTCGGTCCCGTGTCTGGCGAGGCAGAGCAGGGCCTCAATGTGATGCTTGCCCTGCGCGCTCTTCTTGTCATAGCAGGCCCGCGATGCCGGGTCGCCCAGAGCGGGGAACGCGGAGAGGATGAAAGCCCTTTTCAGCTGTTCGCTTCTTCTCCGTGGCGGTTGTTCGCGCCGGGTCGAGGACCTGGATCTGCGGGTTACCGGGGCGAGTCCGGCGTAGGCGGCAAGGTGGCCTGCGGGGGGGGGGGGGAATGTGCTGCCGTCGCCGACCTCGATGAGGATGCGGGCTCCGGTCCTGGCGCCGACTCCCGGCATCGATGTCAGGACCTTCGAAAGGGGGTGGCTCTCCAGCAGTTTCCTCGATACGCCGGGCTGCAGTTTGCGCTGGTCAACAATGGCGGCGAGGGATCCGGCGAGGCTCGGGACGGTCAGGGCTGCCGCATCGGTGCGCGGAACGGTGACGGTCTGCTCGTCCCGAGCGGTGAAGATGTCCTCGGCCAGAGGTTCGGCCATCCTCGGGGCCTTCGGTCGAGACGACGTGACCAGGCGGCTCCTTCTCCCGCCTTGCGGATCGCGGCCGGTGACCCGCCCGAACCGCTCCAGCAGCATGAGGACGGCTGGATGCTGCAACTGCGGCCCCATCTCCCGCTCCAGCGAGGGGTGGATCTGGGTCAGCAGGCCGTGCAGCCGGTTCGCGGCTCCGGTGGCTTCGCCGGCCCGGTCGTCGTCGAACCCGACGATCATCTCCAGATCGGCAATCGCCTCGTCCTCGCCGTCGATCGTTCGCAACGTGTGAGCCATCGACCACGACCAGCACCCCCGCCGTGCTTGGCCTGGAGTTTCGCGAACAGCTCGCGGAGCTTGGGTTCGGTGTTGGGCAGGCGCTTGTCGAAGGCATTCTTCCCGGCCGGGGTGGCGCCGGTGGCGTGGTGTTCGCCCTTGCCGACGTCCAGGCCGAGGAAGACGTCAATGCTGCGGGTGTCGGTCGATCAGATGCACATCCACGTTACGGAGAGCTCTTCCGACCCGGGAAGACGGTGCTCAAGCCTCTCATCAGCGGTTCGTCGATGCCTACGGACCCGGTGACACCTGTTATGCCGGACCCGGAGGCCGGACCCGGAGGCCGGAGGCCCCATTGCGGAGGCAATGAAGACGGTAACGGGGGAGGGGCCCCGGGACGCACTGGTCGTCTTCACCCGCTCCCGCGGCCCCGGGCAACTCCTCGCTCGCCTTCAGCACGCTCACCATGCTGGCGAACTCGCGGCGCACGCTCTTCTCGTGGGCGGCAGGCCAAGGGCGGGTGAGGCGCCTGCGGTCGGCTGGCTACCGTATGCGCATGACCATCCGGGTGCTCCTTGTCGACGACGACGCTCTCGTGCGGGCCGGGCTCCGGCTGATGCTGGAAGGCGCGCCCGGCATCGAGATCGTGGGCGAGGCCGCGGACGGCAGCCAGGTGCTGCCACAGGTGACCGAGCACCGGCCGCACGTCGTTCTGATGGACATCCGGATGCCGGCCGTGGACGGGCTCGCCGCCACCGAGATGCTGCGGGCGCGTGAGGAGCCGCCCGAGGTCGTCGTCCTGACCACCTTCCACGCGGACGCCCAGGTGCTGCGGGCTCTGCGTGCCGGAGCCGCCGGGTTCCTGCTCAAGGACACCCCGCCCGCCGACATCCTGGCCGCCATCCGCAAGGTCGCCTGCGGGGAACCCGTGCTCTCGCCGGCCGTCACCCGCCAGCTCATCGAGCACGTGACCCCCGCCGGACACGACAGCCGCCGGACACGCGCCAGGAAGGCCCTGGCGGCGCTCGGCGACCGGGAGAGCGAGGTTGCGTTGGGCGTGGCCCGCGGACTGGCGAACGCCGAGATCGCGGCGTCGCTCTACATGAGCGTACCGACGGTCAAGACGCACGTTTCCCGCATCCTGACCAAGCTCGACCTCAACAACCGCGTCCAGATCGCCCTCCTGGTCCACGACGCCGGGCTCCTGGAAGAAGCCGGGGCGGACGGCGAGTGACCTCCCTCGCATGCGGGGGCGGGTGCCAT
>NZ_JADKMA010000284.1 GCF_017676365.1 Streptomyces oryzae | reverse complement strand
CGAACCAACCCCCGAACCAACCCCCGAACCGGAACCAACCCCCGAGCCGGTGGCCGCACAGGACCCCGCGGTCCCCGAACCGGAACCCGAGCCCGCACCACAACCTGAACCCGGGCAACCCCCGTACTCTGCCACGGAGTTCCCCGTCCCCGTAGCCCCGGGCCGCTACCGCACCCTGGCCAACCCGGCACCCTCCCAGCCGGAAGCGGAACCCCAACCGGAGTACCCGGCCGCGCCCGACCCCGGCGACGAGCCCATCAACATCCCGGACGGAGTGCCGCGCGAGGAGTTCTACTTCTCGGCGTACCGCCAATACGTCGCCTCGCACGGCCAGTTCCCCACGGCACGCCAGCTCGCCCGTGCCCTGAATGAGGGACACGGAATCACCACAGCGGACGGCAGCCTGCTGAGCGAGACCTATCTCGGCGGCTATATGCGCGAGTTCAAGGACCGCTACAACACGGAGATGGGCCTGGCCGGCTGATCAGCGCCCCGAAAGGGCGCGCCCCGAAAGGGGCGCGGGGCTGTACTGATGTGCGGCTCCGCCGCGCGGGCGCGCGCAACCAACAACCACCGGCAGCCTGCGGCGGCGAGCCCTGGGCAGCCTCCAGCCCAGCGCCCCGGGACGGCGCAAGCCGAACCGCGTCAGGCCCCCAGCAACTTCCGCACCCGGTCCGCCCCGACGGCCAGCAGCAGCGTGGGCAGCCGGGGCCCGGTGTCGCGGCCGACCAGCAGGCGGTAGACCAGCGCGAAGAAGCCGCGCTGAGCGGCCTTCATCTCCGCCGTCGGCTTCGCGTCCGGCGCGAAGCCGGCCCGCACCTTGGGCACTCCGTACACCAGCGAGGTCAGCCCCTCCAGCGACCAGTGCTCGTCCAGCCCGTCGAGCAGCAGCCGCAGCGACTCGCGCTGCTCCTCGTCCAGCGAGGCCAGCAGCTCGGTGTCGGGCTCCTCGCGGACGCGGGTGCGCTGGTCGGCCGGGACCTGGGTGTTGATCCAGCGCTGCGCGCGGTCCAGCCGCGGGCGGACCTCGTCCAGCGAGTGCACCGGGTGTTCCGGGTCCAGCTCGCTGAGGATGCGCAGGGTCTGCTCCTCGTGGCCGCCGGTGATGTCGGTGACCGAGGCCAGTGTGCGGTACGGCAGCGGGCGCGGCGTGATCGTCAGCGGGCCCAGCGCGGTGGACGAGGCGCGGGTGTGCGCCGCGATGTCGGCGGACTGCGCCGAACCGTCGGCGATCTTGCGGACGAGCGCGTCCCACTCGTCGTAGGTGCGCTGGATCTCCTGGTCGAAGGCGACCTTGAAGGACTGGTTCGGCTTGCGGCGGGCGTACATCCAGCGCAGCAGCGGCGCCTCCATGATCTGGAGCGCGTCGGCCGGGGTGGGCACGCCGCCCTTGGAAGAGGACATCTTCGCCATGCCGCTGATGCCCACGAAGGCGTACATCGGGCCGATGGGCTGCTCGGCGCCGAAGATCTCCTTGACCAGCTGCCCGCCGACGACGAACGAAGAGCCTGGCGACTGGTGGTCGACGCCGGACGGCTCGAAGACCACGCCCTCGTACGCCCAGCGCATCGGCCAGTCGACCTTCCACACCAGCTTGCCGTGGTCGAAGGTGCGCAGCTCCACCGTCTCGCCGTGCCCGCACTGGCAGACGTAGGACAGCTCGGTGGTCTCGTCGTCGTACCCGGTGACGGTCGTCAGGTCACGGCCGCAGGCGGTGCAGTAGGGCTTGTACGGGTAGTAGGCGGAGCCCGCGCCGGCGCCCGAACCGTCGTCCTCGGCAGCGGCGCCGGAGCCCTCCGCGGCCTGCACCTCCGCCTCGTCCGCGGGCTTCTGCTGCTTCTTGCCGCCCTTCGCGCCCTTCTCCAGCGTCCGGTAGCGGTCGAGCACGGCGTCGATACGGGCGCGCTCGCGCATCGCGAAGAGGATCTGCTCGCGGTAGGCGCCCGAGGTGTACTGCTCGGTCTGGCTGATGCCCCGGTACTGCACCCCGAGCTCCAGCAGGGACGCTTCCATGGCGGCCCTGAAGTGCTCGCCCCAGCTGGCGTACGGGCTGCCGGGCGGCGCGGGGACGGAGGTGAGCGGGCGGCCGATGTGCTCGTTCCAGGACTCGTCCACGCCCTCGACACCGGCCGGGACCTTGCGGAACCGGTCGTAGTCGTCCCAGGACAGGATGTGTTCGCAGGCGATGCCCCGGCGCTTGATCTCGTCGGCGACCAGGTGCGGCACCATCACCTCGCGCAGATTGCCCAGGTGGATCGGGCCCGAGGGACTGAGGCCGGACGCGCAGACGACTGCTTTGCCGGGCGCGCGGCGCTCCGCTTCGGCGATGACCTCATCGGCGATACGGGAGACCCAGTCGGCCTCGTGAGTGGTCTGAGCCACGGTCCGGCACTTCCTTCTCGTCGCGTGCTTGCAAGCCTGCGGCCCCATTGTCCCACTGGTGCCACGGCGGCTGCCCACCCATATATGCGGGGCAGTCGACCTGCCGTGCATGGGATACTGGGCACCGCATCCAGCCACCCCGACGGAACGGTCAGCACTCCATGGCTACGGTTCACTCGCTCGCCGCTACGGTCCACCAGCGCGTCTCGGACGCCCTCTCGGCTGCACTGCCGGAGGCCGCCTCCGCCGACCCGCTGCTGCGACGCAGCGACCGGGCGGACTTCCAGGCCAACGGGATGCTCGCGCTGGCCAAGAAGCTGAAGGGCAACCCGCGGGAGCTGGCCGCCAAGGTCACCGAGGCGCTGCCGGCCCAGGACGAGAACGCGGTGATCGCGAACATCGAAGTCTCGGGCCCCGGCTTCCTCAACATCACCGTCGCCGACGAGGCGATCATGAAAAACCTGGTCGCCCGCCGGCAGGACGAGCGCCTGGGCGTCCCGTACAAGGACGACCCGGGCACGACGGTGATCGACTACTCGCAGCCGAACGTCGCCAAGGAGATGCACGTCGGGCACCTGCGCTCCACGGTGATCGGCGACGCGGTCGTGCACCTGCTGGAGCACCGCGGCGAGAAGGTCGTCCGGCGCCACCACATCGGCGACTGGGGCACCAACTTCGGCATGCTCATCCAGTATCTGATCGAGCATCCGCACGAGCTGGACCACGAGTCGGACGCGGCGGGCGCCAAGGACGCGGGCGAGGCCGCGATGGCCCGGCTCAACCGGCTCTACAAGTCCTCCCGCGCCCTCTTCGACTCCGACGAGGACTTCAAGTCCCGGGCCCGCGACCGGGTGCCCGCGCTGCAGAGCGGCGACCCGGAGACGCTGGCCCTCTGGCACAAGATCGTCGACGAGTCGAAGACGTATTTCCAGGGCGTCTACGACGAGCTGGACGTGGAGATCCGGGACCCGGACATCGTCGGCGAGAGCGCCTACAACGACGACCTCCAGCAGGTCGTCAAGGACTTGGAGGAGTCCGGAGTCGCCGTGCGCTCCGAGGGCGCGCTGTGTGTGTTCTTCGAGGACGTCAAGGGCCCGGACGGCACCCCCACGCCGCTGATCGTGCAGAAGTCCAACGGCGGCTTCGGCTACGCCGCCACCGACCTGGCCGCCATCCGCAACCGGATCGGCGAGCTGAAGGCCGACACCCTGCTGTATGTGGTCGACGCCCGGCAGTCGCTGCACTTCCGGATGGTCTTCGAGACGGCACAGCGCGCGGGCTGGCTGCCCGAGGGCGCGGCACGGCAGCTGCCGTTCGGCACCGTGCTGGGCAAGGACGGCAAGCCGTTCAAGACCCGTGAGGGCGAGACGGTGCGGCTGGTGGACCTGCTGGACGAGGCGGTGGACCGCGCGGCGGCCGTCGTACGCGAGAAGGCCGCCACCGGCGACGGCGAGGTGACCGAGGAGGAGATCCAGCGGCGCGCCAAGCAGGTGGGCATCGGCGCGGTCAAGTACGCCGACCTGTCCAACTCGATGATGCGGGACTACGTCTTCGACCTGGACCGGATGGTCTCCCTCCAGGGCGACACCAGCGTCTACCTCCAGTACGCCTACGCGCGGGTCCGCTCAATCTTCCGTAAAGCGGGGGAGCTGAAGCCGGTGCCGCACCCGGAGCTGGAGCTGGCCCCCGCCGAGCGGGCGCTGGCCCTGCACCTGGACGCGTTCGCTGACACGCTGGTGGCCGCGGCCGACGAGTACGAGCCGCACAAGGTCACGGCGTATCTGTACGAACTGGCCACGCTCTACAGCCGGTTCTTCGAGAACTGCCCGGTGCTCAAGGCGGACACGAAGGAGCAGACAGAGAACCGGCTGTTCCTGTGCGACCTGACGGCCGAGGTGCTGCACCAGGGCCTGGCACTGCTGGGCATCCGCACCCCCGAGCGGCTCTGACAGCCGCAGCGCGCTGACCGGTCGGGCGGAGCCGGCCCGTCAGCCGGCCCCGTCCCGGCCCAGGATCTCCTGCTGGAGGTCCTGGGCCATCTGCTTGATGGTGCGCAGCCCCTGCTGCCCCCACTGGCGTGGCCGCTGGTCGACCACGCAGACCGTGCCCAGTGCCATGCCCGACGGGTCCAGCAGCGGCGCCCCCAGGTAGGAGGTGATCCCCACCTCGTCCACCACGGGGTTGACCGCGAACCGGGCGAAGTCGCGGACGTCCTCCAGCACCAGCGCGGTGCGCCGCGCCACCACGTGCACGCAGAATCCGTGGTCGCGGGCCATCACCCGGCCCACGCCGCCGTTGGGGTCGACCGGGCCCCTCTCGGGGTCCATGGTCGAGTCGTACAGCCCGGAGAAGAACTGCCGCTCCTCGTCGATGAAGTTGACCATCGCGAACGGCGCGTCGGTGACCCGCGCCAGCTCGCGGGCGAACGCGTCGAACTCCGGGGCCGGCGCGTCACCGACCCCCAGTTCCTTCAGCCGGGCCACCCGCGCCGGTGCCTCGGTGTCCTGGGGGGTCAGCAGCAGCCGGGCCGTCAGGTCAAGCGGTGCGGACGACATGCGCACTCCTCGGGTCGATCAGGTGCTGGATGAGAGAGATGAGGACCCCGGTGGCGGACTCGGGCTTCCGCGCGTCGCACAGCACCACGGGTACGCCCTCGCCGAGGTCGATCGCGGCCCGCACCTCGTCGGGGGTGTAGCGGTAGGAGCCGTCGAACTCGTTGACGGCCAGCACGAATCGGATGCCGCGCCGCTCGAAGTAGTCGACCGCGGGGAAGCAGTGCTCCAGCCGCCGGGTGTCGGCGAGCACCACAGCGCCCAGCGCCCCTGCGGACAGTTCGTCCCACATGAACCAGAACCGGTCCTGGCCCGGGGTGCCGAAGAGGTAGAGCACATAGCCGGTCTCGAAGGTGATCCGGCCGAAGTCCATCGCCACCGTCGTCGTGGACTTCCGCTCGACCCCTTCCAGACTGTCCGTCGCCGCGCTGACCTGCGTCAGCAGCTCCTCGGTGCTCAGCGGTTCGATCTCGCTGGCGGCCCCCACGAAGGTGGTCTTGCCGACCCCGAACCCCCCGGCCACGATGATCTTCAGCGCGGTCGGAAAGGCGTCGGACGCGGCCCCGGCGGGGTCGGATGAAGAGGGATCAGAGTCTTCTACGGAGCCCATCCAGCACCGCCTCCAGCAGTTCTCGGTCGTTCGGTTCCGGGCCCTCCTGAAGATGGATGGGCCCCCTGGTGGTGACGGCGCCGCAGTCCACCAGGTCGGACAGCACCACCTTGGTGACGGCGGCGGGCTGCCGGATGGTCGCGGCGATCTCGGCGACGGACATCGGACCGTCGCACAGCCGGAGCACCTGGGCGTGCTCGGGGCCCAGATAGCCGTCCGGACGCACCCCGGTGGCCCGCACCAGCGTCAACAGGTCCAGCGGAGCCGAGGGCTTGGTGCGGCCCTCGCTGACGGTGTACGGGCGGACCAGCCGGCCCGCGTCGTCGTCCAGCCACGGCCCGTCGCCGGAGCCGGGCCCGATGGGGTCGGGGGGTACGGGGCCCGGAGGTGCCGTCATTCGCCGCTGGGCTGCCGCGCGGGCGTGACCAGATACGGGCGGACGCTCTTGACCAGCATCGCCATCTCGTAGCCCAGCACTCCCGCGTCCGCCTCGCCCCCGGCGAACACGGCCAGGCAGGCACCCTGGCCCGCGGTGGTGACGAACAACAGCGAACTGTCCAGCTCCACCACGACCTGCCGGACGCTGTCCCCGTCGGCGAACCGCACCCCCGCGCTGCGGCCCAGCGAGTACAGCCCCGAGGCGAGCGCGGCCATATGGTCGGCGGTGTCGGGCTCCAGCCCGTGCGCGGCCTTGACCAGTCCGTCAGCCGACAGCAGGAGGGCGCTGCGGGCGTGCGGTACGCGCTCCACGAGCCCGGTCAACAGCCAGGACAGATCCGCCGCCGTCCCCCGCTTCGTGGGTGCTTCGCTCATCATTTTCGGTTCGTCCTCCTAGTGGGGGCTGCCGCCCTGGTGGGGAGAGCTGTCGCCGTCCTGCGGGGGCCGCGTCCCGCCGCCGTGCTCTTCGGCCTCGGCACGGCCGACCCCGCGCTGGAATGCGGCCATGAGCCCGGGATTGTGCACGGGTTCCTCGTCGCCCCCGCCGTCACGGGCCCTCGGCGCCTCCCGCAGCTCCGGAACGATGTGCTCCTGCTTCCGCCGCCGCGGCAGCTGCGGCCGCCCCGCGACGTCGGCTTCGCGGGGTTCGGGGATACGGCGCTCCGGTGGTCCGGCGATCGGGGCTCCCGGCCCGGGGCCGGGGACGGCCGGGGGCGGTGCGGGGGCTGGTGATGCG
>NZ_JADKMA010000283.1 GCF_017676365.1 Streptomyces oryzae | reverse complement strand
GGCTCTCGCATTCGTCGAGAGCCCCGTCCAGCTCCTCAACGTCCTGGAATGGGCGCACAATCACCCCGCCCCCGACACCGCGACCCCGCTCACCCTCGTCGTGCTGCCCCCGAACGACCCCATGACCCGGGGCCAGCTGCGCCGGATGGCCGAGCTGGCCCGCGACGAGGGCATCACGGTCAGCTGGCAGGAGGCGCGTGACGGCATGGGGGGCGCCGTCAGCAGCCTGCTGTCACTCGCCCGCAGACTGCGCAGGGCCCGCACCCTGGTCATCGGCGACCCCTTCTCGCGCTACGTCCAGCTCCTGCTCGCCCTCACCCCCGCCCGCGCCGAGCGGCAGATCACCGTGGTGGACGACGGCACAGCGACCATGGAGTTCGTCTCCCAACTGGCCCGTGGCGAACGCTTCGTACGCTGGCACCGACGCGGCGTACGCGGAGGAGCGCGCGGCCTCCTCTTCGCGCCGGTCTCCCGCCGCGCACGCCGCCGCCTCACTCCGCGCCCGGACGGCAAGCGCCCCGTCGAGGTCTTCAGCTCGATGCCGGTGGAGCCGCCCGAGAACGTGACCGTCACGGCCAACGAGTTCGCCTGGACCCGCGCCAGGTTCGGTCCGCCGCGTCTCACCCAGGGCGCCGACCTGGTGGGCACCTCCCTCGTGGAGACCGGCGTGGTGGACACCGAGCGCTATCTGGAGGCTGTCGCCTCACTGGCCCGCGAGTACGGCGCCACCCGCTACTTCGCCCACCGCCGTGAGAGCAGCGAGAAGCTCCAGCAGGTCAGCGCCGCCACCGGCCTGGAAATCGTCCGCCCGGACCTGCCGCTCGAACTGGTCGCCCGCCGCGGCCCCGTCGGCCGTACGATCCTCAGCTTCCCCTCCACCGTCGTCCACACCCTCCCCCTCGCCCTCGCGGGCACCGCCGTGACCGTCGCCGTATGCGACGTCGACCCGGCATGGCTCACCCGCAACGCCTCCCCCCGCGCCCAAGGCTTCCTGGCCGGCGTCACCGGCACAGCCACCGGCGCCCACCGCCTCCCCTCCACCCCGGGCCCGAGCGCGTGAGCAGTCGCGGCTAGGGCAGGAGCACGATCTTGCCGTGGGTGTGCTGCTGTTCCAGCTCGCGGAAGGCGTCTCGCACCTGTTCCAGCGGGTAGGTACCGGCAATCGGCACCTCCAGCTGTCCCCGCGCGGCGAGCCGGGCCAGCTCGCCGAGCACGACCGCACTCGCCGCCGCGCCCTCTCCGTAGGTTCGCGCGCCGACCTCGGCCGCGGCCTGCCAGTCGCGGATCGTGTTGATGCGCTCGGGACGCACGCCCAGCTCCACTGCCAGTGCCACGTAGCCGTCGCCGAAGGTGTCGATGAACGCGTCGACCGTGCCGCCGGACGCCTGACGGACCCGCTCGGCCACGCCTGGCCCGTACGCGACCGGGAGGACACCGTGCTCCTTCAACCAGGCGTGGTTCCGCTCGCCTGCCAGCCCGATCACCGTGGCGCCGCGCCGCCGCGCGAGCTGCACGGCAAGCGACCCGACGCCGCCCGCCGCACCGGAGACGACGACCGTGTCGTCCGGGCCGGGGTCCACGGCGAACACGGTGGCGTAGGCAGTCGTGCCGGCCACGTACAGCGCCCCGGCGACCTCCCAGGCCAACTCCGCAGGACGAAGGACCAGATTCACGTCGTCGACGACGACGAACTGCGCATGGCTGGCCCGCCTGTGGGTGAAGCCCAAGACCTCATCGCCCACCGCGAATCCCCGGACGTGCGGCCCGGCCTCCACCACGACGCCGGCCAGATCGCTGCCCTGCCCGGAGGGAAACGCGGCCGGCCAGCGTTCGTGCAGCCCGCCCGTGCGGATGTGTGCCTCGCCGGGCTGGATCCCGGCCGCGCGGACCTCGACCAGCACCTGACCAGGACCGGGCACCGGCCGCTCCACCTCCTCCACTCGCAGCACATCGATCCCGCCGTACTCGTGAAACCGCACCGCCTGCATTGCGTGATCACCGCACTTCCTCGTTCGGACAGGGCTTGGACGGCCGCGTGCCGGCGGGCCGGCGTCGACCGTGCCACCCCTTCAAAGAGCAAGCGCGGACCCGTATTCCCAACAGCTCGCCCCATGGTCCTCGGCGAAGTCGTGGAAGGGGGAACAGCACTCGTGCCACGACGGCTGGTCAGAACAGCCCGAGCTGCGAGCGCAGCGCGTCCTCTTCCGGGTCGGCCAGCGCCCAACTGTGCTCGCCCGCATGCTCGTTGAAGAGCACGCATGCCTCGTCGGGATCGGCGGGGTTAAGGGCGGCGCAGTCGGGGAGGCTGATCGCTCCAGATGGCTGTCGGCCACCGGACCAACAGGCCCAGACCTCACCCGGGGAGTCCATGGGCAGACTTCTGGCGAGCCCGTAGTGCCTGCCCGAATGGTCCGCTTCCAAGGCGCAGCGCAACGCGCCATGCAGCTCGCCTGGCCCGGCTTCGGGCAGGTCTCCGGGGATCACTCGCAGGGCGGCCAGGTGGGCGGGGTGCAGTTCGATGTGTGCTCCGCAGACGCGGTGTTCCACGGTGCCGTGTTCCTTCCTGTCAGGCATGGCGCTTCTCCGGTTGTGGGCAGCAGCGGGCCCGGATCACCGTGGTGCCGGACTTGTCCGTGGTGGTGGTCAGTTGAAGTCGCTTGCCGCAGATACGGCAGCAGCCGTAAGCCCCCTCGCGGCCTCGCCCGAACGCGGGGGTGAGGTCACGAGGCACGGATACGCCCCCGCGGGGTGCGTGCGCACTGGCACGGCCGATAGATCAGCGACCAGGGGCACAGTCGCAGGCATGCGTATCCGGCGTCCGTGACGTGGTGCACCCGACTGTCGAGATTCTGGCGACCCATGAGTCAACTCCGTGACGAAAGGTATGCATTCAGCTACATCGTCACGGCGGAGTAATGCCCGAACTACCAATGCCTGTTGATAGCTCGGGCCTGAGACTCACAGCGCGTCAGTTCTTGAGCCACGCTCCAAAAGAGAGAAAGCTGTCCGGCAAGCGACGCTTCGCCGCCTCAAGTCCGGCAAACGTCTCGCGCACCAGCGGGTGCAGGCGAGTCTGCTGCGGAGCGACGGACCGCGCGAGCTTGAGCGAGCCGAACGCGTCGTCGTTCCGGCCGATCACCATCTGAGCCCGGGCAACTTCTGCGTGATGGTGTGCGACCCGGGAAGCAGGCAAGCCACTAGCGCTCATCTTGCTGGCGGCCTCGACCGCTTCGGCATATCGGTCACGCTCGGCGTAGGCGCTCACACGGTGAACCGCAACGTTCTTCGGGCCGAAGCACAGCCACCGGACCGTTTGCTGCTCACCAGTCTTGGCGGCATACCGCTCGGCCTCAGCGAGATGCTCGTCGGCCCGGTCGTCACCAGCGCGTGCGTACAGGACGGCCGCCCCGAGGTGGAGTCGCCCCGTGACCACCTCGCGCTCCACTCCGGGATCCGCTTGTTCGACAGTCCTCATGCCGGATTGAACCAGTCGTAGCCCGGTCCGATAGTCGCCACCACGCAGGTACACCAGGCCGCGCATGCACTGGCGCACTGCGCTGCCTATCGGATCAGACGCGCGAACACTCGCCCACTCCATACGTTCCAGGGCGATGGTGCACAGGTCCAGCATCCCGAACTTGGCTGCGACATCATGCCCAGTGCGGTACGAGGCGGCCAGAGCCTTCCACGCCAGCTCACTGTCGGCCTCATGAGCAGCTGCGGTCAGCTCCGTGAGGAGCCCAGGGAGGGCGGCGGTCACCTGGCGCAGTTCAGCACGTCGTGCAGCAGCGCACAGGCGCTCACTCTCGGCGTGCAACTCGGCCACACTGCGCGGCCGGACTTCGGGGTCCGCGCCGACGTCGTACAGGTCGAGCGCTTCCCGGAGGGGTTGGATCAGTCCGTCGACCTGGTCCGCGCGCAAGTCGTCCATATAGGGCTGACCGGTCAGCTCAGTCACGGGAATCGAGAGAGCTCGGGCCAAGGCTCCGAGGACGGCTGGAGAGGCGGCTATGGCACCCTGTTCAACCTTCGTCACGGTGGAGTAGGAGACCGACGCTCGGGTGGCCAGTCCTCGCTGCGTCAGTCGCCGTGTCTTTCTCGCTCGTGCAACCCGTGCGCCAGTGCTGTCGTCAGGGTGTGGGTGCATACCAGACTCCTCGTTCCGACCTGGACACTCAAAACGGTACGCCCCCGTGGGCCCGCAAAGCGATGTCCTGGCGTCTGCTCCGCTGGGAGCAGGGGCAGTTGGCATTCCGAGGCAGCAACGCCGCCTGCGACCGACGCCGTCGCGGCGTCTCCTTGCGCATCCGTGCGCCCTTGCAGCGCCGTCGCCCCTTTTGCCAGCCTCAGCCTGGGTAGTCTGCGAAGGGAGAGCGGCCGTGGACCGGCACAGGGGCGAGCCCTCGGATCGACCGTACGAACCGCCCGATCCCAGTCCGGATGGTTCCGGGCCCAGTCGGCCCGAGGACAACGACGACGACACCGACTGATGACCGGCACACAACGCAACCGCGCCCTGCTGGACCACCTCCAGCATGCCGGGCACCTCGCCGGACTGTGGCGTCCGGCTTTTGAGGCCATGCCGCGCCACCGGTTCATCCCCGACCAGGTGTGGCGCCATGGCGAGCGCACTCCTGTGGACCGGGAGGCGGACGCGGACTCCTGGTGGGAGCTGGTTTATCGCGATGAGCCTGTCATCACCCAGCGCGCCCCCGACGGGACGCCGACCTCCTCCAGCTCGAAGCCGTCGATGGTCGCGGCGATGCTCGGCCATCTCGACCCGCAGCCGGGAGACGCGGTGCTGGAGATCGGCACGGGCACGGGGTGGAACGCAGCCCTGCTCACCCACCGCGCCGGCCCCGGTCGCGTCACCACCCTCGAAGTCGACCCCGCTGTCGCGCGCTCCGCCGAGCAGTCACTGCGACAGACCGACCAGTCGGTCCGGGTCGTGTGCGCGGACGGCGAGCGCGGCTGGCCGGGCGCCGCCCCGTATCAACGCATCGTCCTCACCTGCTCGGTGCGCGCTGTTCCCGCCGCGCTCCTTGCGCAGAGCGCACCGGGCGCAGTGATCGTGGCCCCGATCTGGGGTGCGGGTCTCGCCCGGCTCACCTCCGAGGGGAACGGCACCGCGCAGGGCCGGTTCGTGGCCGGCGCGGACTTCATGCCCTCACGCGCGCTCGGGGCCGCCGTCGTCCGCCCCACCGGGCCGAGTTGGAAGTCTCCGACCGAGCTGGACCCGCGCTGCGTGGCCGACCTCGGCTTCCAGGCGTACGTCCACATGCGGATGCCGGGTGTGCGTCTCGCCGGTGAACAGAAAGACGGCACCTACCAGGCGTGGGTCGAGGACGGACACGGATCGGCCGCTCACGCTGACGGCACGGGGGCGGTGTGGGAGTGGGGCGAGCGGGCCTTGTGGGAGGAGTTGGAGAAGGCACACACGGACTGGGAGCGTGCGAACCGTCCCGGGCCGGAGCAGTACCGGGTCACGGCGGGCCCGGACGGACAGCGGATCGACTTGGCGAGGTAGCCCCGGCCGCCGGGGCGCAACCCTGCTATGTCCGGGACGCTCGGCCGCACCCCTGTCCCTCGGCTTCGCGCATCCGCTCGTCCATCGGGCGGCTCCGGTCATACGGATCGACTTCCGGTCCGTTCCCGGTATCGGCCGGCTGCCCGGGGCCGAACTTCGGGTTGAGGTAGCCATTGAAGCGGTCGCACCCGCCGTTGGTGGTGTCCAGCTTGTACGACACGACGGAGAAGGTGCCCGGCTGCGTCCTCACCTTGGCGGGATCGTCCCAGCTCATCACCGTTTCGCGCCGCACGATCGTCCGCGCGACCTGGTCGCTTCCCTCCTCGGCGGCGGTGACCGGGTACACGTACGTGACATCGGCCGTGACCTGGAGCGCTCCACGCTCGCCGGCCTTGTAGGTCACCCGGCCGCGGGTCTTGACCACATCCCCGGCGAGCTTCACCTTCGCCGGGTCGAAGCGGCTGAACAGCAGGAGCGGGTTGTTCTTCCGGCTCGGGTCGCGGAACGCGGTCCGCAAAAGCTGCTGTACATCCTGCTGACGCGGGTTGATCAGTGCGATTGCCTTGTCCGGGCGCTTTCCCCGCAGCACGCCGGCGTCCAGGCTGGACGCCGAGAGGAAGTCACGGGTCCGGTCCAACGCCTGGTCGACCTGCGCTTTGCTCATCCACCCGGTTGCCCGCGCCGTGGGAAAGCGGATGCCCGCCAAGCCGTCACCCCACCCCTGCGCCGGCGATCCTTTGAACGGCTCCTCCAGCGTGGGCTGCTGCGCGACGATTGTGCTCGGCGCGGTGCCGCCCTCTTGACGTCCGGAATGTGTGCCGTCGCCACCGGGGAACCACCCGACCACCCCGGCCGGGTCCAGTCCCACCGCCACGAGTCCGAGCACGGCCAGCAGCCCTGCCCCGAACCAGATCTTTCGCCCACGGCGGCCGGTCCGCCGCTGCTTCTCCCGTGGCCCGCTGCCCAGTTGGTACGTGCGCCAGCCCGTCGGGCGGTCAGGTTCCTCGCGCAGCCTCCTGGCCACCATCCTCGCCCGTGCCGACGGCTCCTTGGGCGCCGTATCCGCCCCGGAGGCGGCCTCCTGAAGAAACCGCTCCCATTCCTCGTCCGATATGGAGGAACGCAGCCCTGCTCACCCACCGCGCCGGCCCCGGTCGCGTCACCACCCTCGAAGTCGACCCCGCTGTCGCGCGCTCCGCCGAGCAGTCACTGCGACAGACCGACCAGTCGGTCCGGGTCGTGTG
>NZ_JADKMA010000282.1 GCF_017676365.1 Streptomyces oryzae | reverse complement strand
GGACTCCGGGGGACCTTCCCGCCGCGACGGTGCGTGACCGGGGTGCCCGGGGGTGAGTCCGTGACCGGGGAGCACCTCCCGGCCGGAGCACCCCAGGCGGGAGCACCGTCAGCGGGCGGCTTCCCGCAGCGCGTCCAGCACCGGGCTGATCAGCGGGTGCTCCTCCGCCCCGCGCCGTACGGCGGCAAAGACGCGCCGGGTCGGGGCGACGCCCTCGACCGGCTGCACGGCGACCCGCGTGACATCGGTACCGAGCAGCGCCGACCGCGGCACCAGGGCCACGCCCACTCCGGCGGAGGCGAGCGCGACCACCGCGCTGAAGTCGTCGGAGAAGTGCTCCATCACCGGCTCGAAGCCCGCGTGCTCGCAGGCGAGCACCACCACGTCGTGGCACGGGTTGCCGGGGAAGGGGCCGATCCAGGTGTCCTTGGCCAGCTCGCCCAGCGGCACCCCGTCGGCCCCCGCCAGCCGGTGGGCCTGCGGCAGCACCGCGTCGAACGGCTCCGCGTACAGCGGCACCCGCGTCAGCCGGGGGTCGTCGGCGCTGGGCGCGCCCCGGTACTCGACGGCCACCGCCACATCCGTCTCGCGGTCCAGCACCATCGGCAGGCTCGCGTCGCCCTCCGCGTCCTGGACCCGCACCCGGATACCGGGGGCCGTACGGGCCAGCCGGGCGAGCGCGGGGGCGACGACCAGGCCGATGCCGGTGGCGAAGGAGGCCAGGTTCACCCGGCCCGCTGCCCCGGAGCCGTAGGCGGCCAGCTCCGCCTCGGCCCGCTCCAGCTGCGCGAGGACCAGATTGGTGTGCGAGAGCAGGATCTCCCCCGCCGGGGTGAGCCGTACGCCCTTGGCGCCGCGCTCGACGAGCCGGTGGCCGGTCTCCTGCTCCAGCGCGGCCAGCTGCTGCGAGACGGCGGAGGGGGTCAGATAGAGCGCGGCGGCAGCGGCGGTCACCGTGCGGTGGTCGGCCACCGCACGGAGGATGTGCAGCCGCCGCGCTTCGATCACACGGCCGATTCTGCCCCATTCGTCGCGGTGAGCCCTGCCCGGGATGCGGCAAACGCGGCGACTGCCCGTTCCACGTCCTCGGTCGAGTGCGCCGCCGACAGCTGGACCCGGATCCTGGCCTCCCCCTTGGGCACCACCGGGTAGGAGAACCCGATCACATAGACCCCGCGCTCCAGCAGCAGCTCAGCCATCCGGGCCGCCTCGGCGGCCTCGCCGATCATCACGGGCACGATGGCGTGCTCGCCGGGGAGGATCGTGAAGCCCTCCTCGGTCATCCGGCGGCGGAACAGCTCGGTGTTGGCCTGCAGCTGCTCCCGCAGGTCACCGGCCGACTCCAGCAGGTCGAGCACCTTGAGCGAGGCCGCCGCGATCACCGGCGCCAGGCTGTTGGAGAACAGATACGGGCGCGAGCGCTGCCGCAGCAGCGCCACGATCTCCGCGCGGGCCGCCACATAGCCGCCCGAGGCGCCGCCGAGCGCCTTGCCGAGGGTGCCGGTGACGATGTCGATCCGGTCCATGACGCCGTGCAGCTCCGGCGTCCCGCGTCCGCCGGCGCCGACGAAACCGACCGCGTGCGAGTCGTCCACCATCACCATCGCGTCGTAGCGCTCGGCCAGGTCGCAGATCTCGGGCAGCGGTGCGAGGTAGCCGTCCATCGAGAAGACACCGTCGGTGACGATCAGCCGGCGCCTGGCGTCCTGCGCCTGCTTGAGCTGCTGCTCCAGATCGGCCATGTCGCGGTTGGCGTAGCGCAGGCGGCGGGCCTTGCACAGCCGGATGCCGTCGATGATCGAGGCGTGGTTGAGGGCGTCGGAGATCACCGCGTCCTGCTCGCCGAGCAGCGTTTCGAACACGCCGCCGTTCGCGTCGAAGCAGGACGAGTACAGGACGGTGTCCTCCTGGCCCAGGAACGCCGAGAGCCGCGCCTCCAGCTCCTTGTGCACCTCCTGGGTGCCGCAGATGAACCGGACCGAGGCCATCCCGTAGCCCCAGCGGTCCAGCGCGGCGTGCGCGGCGGCGAGCACCTCGGGGTGGTCGGCCAGGCCCAGGTAGTTGTTGGCGCAGAAGTTCAGCACTGCCTGCCTCTGACGACCTTGCCGGCCGCCCGCCGTCACCTCGACGGACGCCGACTGGGGGGTGCCGATGACCCGCTCCGGCTTGTGCAGCCCGGCGGCGGTTATCTCGTCGAGGGTGGCGCGCAGCTGGTCGCGTACGGAGTCGAACATGCTGTCAGGTCTCCAGGAAGTAGACAGGAAATGGAACGGCGGGTTCGGTTTCAGCCGGCCCAGTCGAGGACGACCTTGCCGCCGTGCCCACCGGCCGCGTCGTCGAAGGCCGCGTCGAAGTCGCGGTAGTCGTACCGGCCGGTGATCACGGGGCCGAGGTCGAGACCGCCCTCCAGCAGCACCGACATCGCGTACCAGGTCTCGAACATCTCCCGGCCGTATATGCCCTTGAGCGTGATCATCGAGGTGACGATCCGGGCCCAGTCGACGGCGAACTCCTCGGCGGGCAGCCCGAGCATCGCGATCTTCCCGCCGTGCGTCATGTTGGCCACCATGTCGCGCAGCGCCACCGGGTTGCCGGACATCTCCAGGCCCACGTCGAAGCCCTCGCGCAGCCCCAGCGCCCGCTGGCCGTCGGCGATGCTCGCACCCGAGACGTTCAGCGCGAGCGAGGCACCGACCGTACGGGCCAGCTCCAGGCGCTCCTCACTGACGTCGGTGACCATGACGTTCCGCGCCCCGGCGTGCTTGGCGACCGCGACCGCCATCAGCCCGATCGGCCCCGCGCCGGTGATCAGTACGTCCTCGCCGACCAGCGGGAAGGAGAGCGCGGTGTGCACGGCGTTGCCGAACGGGTCGAAGATCGCCGCGATGTCCGGGTCAACCGGGGTGCGGTGCACCCATACGTTCTGCGCGGGCAGCGCCACATACTCGGCGAAGGCGCCGTCCCGGCCGACGCCGAGCCCGACCGTGGCCCGGCACAGATGCCGTCGCCCCGCCAGACAGTTGCGGCACTTGCCGCAGACCAGATGGCCCTCGCCGCTGACCCGGTCGCCCGGCTTGACGTCGGTCACGTCCCGGCCGGTCTCCACGACCTCGCCGGTGAACTCGTGCCCCACCACCAGCGGTGCCGTCACCGCCTGCTGGGCCCAGCCGTCCCAGGCGCGGATGTGCAGATCGGTGCCGCAGATACCGGTCCGCTCCACCTTGATCAGCACCTCGGCGGGGCCGGTCTCGGGCTCCGGCACATCGGCCAGCCACAGTCCCGGTTCGGCCTTCTGTTTGACCAGCGCCTTCACGCCACGGCTCCTGTCTTTTCCCTGGTACGGGGTGGGGCGGCGCCTTCCGCGTACCGCCGGGACGAATGTGCCGTACGGGTGCTCCGGGGTCCATCGAGGATTTCTTAACCGGGCCCGCAGTTGGTCTTCACGCGTGGTCGGGGTGCTGAGAAGGGGCTGCCCCTTGCTGTTCGTTGCAGGCTGCGGGTGGGCCTGTGGCTGGTCGCGCAGTTCCCCGCGCCCCTTTGGGGCGCGGGCCCCCGGGGGAGTTCTGGCTCGCGACGTTGGGCGTTCCGCGCTATATATGGCCTATGGGCGAGAACGGCAGGCGGCTCGTCCCGCCCATCTCCCCGATGACGGCCCGCACCGTCGATGTGCCGCCCCGCGCGCCCGGCCTCGCCTACGAGGCCAAGTGGGACGGCTACCGCGTACTGCTCTTCGCCCGTCTCGACGCGCCCCACCTTCAGTCGCGCCGCGGAACCGACCTGTCACCCGGCTTCCCCGACATCCTGCGGGCCGCCGCCGGACTGGGCGAGGAGGCCGTGTTCGACGGGGAGCTGGTGGTGATCGAGGAGGGAGCCGTCAATTTCTCCGCGCTCCAGTCCAGGGCCCAGCGCACCGGGCGCCGCGCCGAGGCCGCGGCCGCCGCGCACCCGGCCCACTTCATCGCCTTCGACCTGCTCCAGCTCGGCGACGAGACGACCATGGCCCGCCCCTACCGTGAGCGCCGCGCCCTGCTGGAGGAGATCTTCACCCGGCACGACCTCCAGCCGCCCTGGGCGCTCTGCCCGATGACGACCGACCCGGACCAGGCGAGCGAATGGCTCGACCCGGCCTGGGGCGCGGTCGGCGTCGAGGGCATGGTCGTCAAGGGACTGGGCCAGCCCTACCGGCCCGGCGAACGCGGCTGGCGCAAGCTGCGCGCCCGCGCCACGGCGGACGCGCTCGTCGGTGCGGTGACCGGCCCGCTCAACTCGCCCGACGTGCTGCTCCTGGGCCGTTACGACGCCGAGGGCGAGCTCCGCATGGTGGCCCAGAGCGCGCCCGTCACCAACGTCCTGCGCCGCGAACTCGGCCGGGTGCTCACCCCCGCTGGCCCCGGCCACCCCTGGACCGAAGCGCGCTTCCGCTCCGGCTGGGGCTCCCGCGACATCCTCGCCCACCGCTGTGTCGTCCCCGAACTGGTCGTCGAATTCGAGGCCGACGTCGCCTTCGACGAGGGCCGCTGGCGCCACCCCGTCCAAGCGAGACGCCTCCGCCCGGAGCTGCCCCCCGAGGACGTCCCCCACTTCCCCGCAGGCACGGCATAGAGCGCCCCGTCAGGGGCGCGGGGAACTGCGCGCCCAGCCAAAACGAACCCGCAGCCTGCAACGCACAACCAGGGGCACCCCCTGCACAGCGGCGGGAAGAGGGCCCCGCAACCCTGGTCGGCTAAGGTCCGACGCGGATCGTCCACGCAGGGGAGGGCAACGAAAATGCCGGACCACCAGTC
The DNA here is from genome assembly GCF_017676365.1 of Streptomyces oryzae. Classification (GTDB taxonomy): domain Bacteria; phylum Actinomycetota; class Actinomycetes; order Streptomycetales; family Streptomycetaceae; genus Streptomyces; species Streptomyces oryzae. The sequence continues at coordinate 2,085 of NZ_JADKMA010000282.1, read as the reverse complement.
CGGGACCGGGGTCCCGGACGAACTGCAACGGCGACTCGGCGTACCGGATGCCGTCCTCATCGGCCTCGGCGCCATGCTGGGCGCCGGGGTCTTCGCCGCGCTGGCACCCGCCGCCCGAGCAGCAGGCTCCGGCCTGCTGCTCGGCCTCGCAGTGGCGGCCGTCGTCGCCTACTGCAACGCGACCTCCTCCGCCCGGCTGGCGGCCCGTTACCCGACCTCGGGCGGCACCTATGTCTACGGGCGCGAGCGGCTGGGGGAGTTCTGGGGCTACCTGGCGGGGTGGGCGTTCGTCGTCGGAAAGACCGCCTCGTGCGCGGCGATGGCGCTGACGGTCGGCTCGTACGTATGGCCCGCGCACGCGCACGCCGTCGCGGTGGCCGCCGTCGTGGCGCTGACCGCCGTCAACTACGCGGGGGTGCAGAAGACGGCCTGGCTGACGCGGGCCGTCGTCGCCGTGGTGCTTGCCGTCCTCGCCGCCGTCGTGGTGACCGCCCTCTCCGCGCAGGGTGCGGCGGCCGGCCGGCTGGCGCCCGGCGGCGACACCTCGGCAGGGGGCGTGCTGCAGGCGGCGGGACTGCTGTTCTTCGCCTTCGCCGGATACGCCAGGATCGCCACGCTGGGGGAGGAGGTGCGCGATCCGCGGCGCACCATTCCCCTCGCCATCCCGCTGGCCCTCTTCCTCACCCTGGCCGTCTACGTGGCCGTCGCGGCATCGGCGCTGGCGGTGCTGGGCCCTGACCGGCTGGCCGACGCCACCGCGCCGCTCGCGGACGCCGCACGGGCCGCGGACGCCGGCTGGCTGGTGCCCGTGGTGCGGGCGGGCGCCGCCGTCGCCGCGCTCGGCTCGCTGCTCGCCCTCGTCCTCGGCGTCTCCCGCACCACGCTCGCCATGGCCCGCGACCGCCATCTGCCGCCCGTGCTCGCGGCCGTCCACCCGCGCTTCGGGGTGCCGCACCGCGCCGAGCTGGCGGTCGGCACCGTGGTGGCCGTGGCCGCGGCGACGGCCGATGTACGCGGCGCGATCGGCTTCTCCTCCTTCGGCGTGCTGCTCTACTACGCCGTCGCCAACGCCTCGGCGTGGACCCTCACTTCCGGGGAGGGCCGTCCGCCCAGGATCGTGCCTGTCGTCGGGCTCGCGGGCTGTCTGACGCTGGCGTGCGCGCTGCCCGCCTCGTCGGTCGTCCCGGGGACCGCCGTGCTGCTCCTGGGCGCCGGTGTCTTCGGGGCGCGCCGTCTGCTGGGCCGCGCGGGGGGCTGAGCAGACCCGTACGGGGGCCGGGGTTGACCTGCCCGGGCCAGCACCGCGCGCGCGGCCGGGCCGCTCGGTGCAGCGTGGAGGCAGCGTCCGCAGCATTCGAACCGAAGGAGTTCCCATGCGTCGCTTCCCCCTCCCGTCCCGCACCGCGACCACCATTGCCGCGCTCACGGTGACCGCCCTGGTTCCGCTCTGCGGAGTCGCCCAGGCCGCCGCCCCTTCCGACACGGCGCCGAGTGCGTCAGCCCCGGCGCCGGGCGCCGGATCCCAGGACGACGCCCGCTCCCAGGGCGGACTCCGGCTGCCGAAGCTCGGCAACAGCAACGGCGCACTCGGCCTCGGTCTGCTCGGTCTCCTCTGACACGGTTTCCCGCGTCCCGAAGGGGCGCGGGAAACTGCTCCCCCAAGCTCTTCGAGCAGGGGGTACCCCCATAAGCCCAAGCGAGGCCCGCAGCCTGCAACGCTCAGTCAGGGGCAGCCCCTACTCAGCAAGAACCGCCCTCAGCCGATGGCCGGCGGCTGCCAATCGGCGTGCCGCAGCACGGCGCGCTGCGTCACCCCCGAAGGGGCGAGCCGCATCGCGGTGTTGCGCAGCGCCACGGCCACCGGGTGGGACAGCTGCTGCCCCAGCCGGCCCGCTTGCCGCGCGGCGCGGGCGACGGCCTGGCTGCGGGGGCGCCGCTCGGCGTCGTACCGGTCCAGCGCGACCGCCACGTCCGGTGCTCCCTCCAGCGCGGCGGCCAGCACGGCGGCGTCCTCCAGCGCCTGGCAGGCGCCCTGCCCGAGGTTCGGCGTCATCGCGTGGGCCGCGTCGCCGAGCAGGGCGACGC
>NZ_JADKMA010000281.1 GCF_017676365.1 Streptomyces oryzae | reverse complement strand
ATCGGGGGGTCCGGGGGTGGGGGGAGCCCCCGGCTCATCACACGTCGACGATGTGCTCAGGTCGCACGGGCACCCGCGGCAGCGCGCGCCCGGTGGCGGCCCGGACGGCGGCCATGACGGCAGGCGTCGACGACAAGGTCGGCGCCTCGCCCGCGCCCCGCAACCCGTACGGGGCGTGCTCGTCGGCGAGTTCCAGCACATCGACGGGGATGGTCGGCGTGTCGAGAATCGTGGGGATCAGATAGTCCGTGAAGGAGGGGTTGCGGACCTTGGCCTCGGGGTCGACCACGATCTCCTCCATCACGGCGAGCCCGAGGCCCTGTGTGGTGCCGCCCTGGATCTGGCCCACCACGGCCTGCGGGTTCATCGCCTTGCCCACGTCCTGCGCGCAAGCCAGTTCGATGACCTTGACCAGTCCGAGCTCGGTGTCGACCTCCACCACGGCGCGGTGCGCGGCGAAGGAGTACTGCACATGGCCGAAGCCCTGACCGGTCCTCAGGTCGAAGGCCTCGGTCGGCCGGTGCCGCCACTCGTCCTCGGCCTCGACCGGCTCACCGTCGAGCACGTCCACGAGAGACGCCAGCACCTCGCCGCCGTCGGTGACGACCTTGCCGCCCTCCAGCAGCAGTTCGGCCGTCGCCCACGCCGGGTGGTAGGTGCCGAACCGCTCCCGCCCGCGCTCCAGCACCTTCTCGCGGACCAGCTCGCACACGTGCTTGACGGCACCGCCGGTCACATACGTCTGCCGGGATGCGGACGTGGAACCGGCCGAGCCGACCTGGGTGTCGGCGGGATGGATGGTCACCTGGGTGACGCCCAGTTCGGTGCGGGCGATCTGGGCGTGCACGGTGATACCGCCCTGGCCCACCTCGGCCATCGCGGTGTGCACCATGGCCACCGGCTCGCCGCCGACGACCTCCAGCCGCACCCGCGCGGTGGAGTAGTCGTCGAAGCCCTCGGAGAAGCCGACGTTCTTGATGCCGACGGCGTAGCCGACGCCCCGTACGACGCCCTCGCCGTGCGTGGTGTTGGACAGCCCGCCCGGCAGCGCCCGTACGTCGGGTTCACCGCCGACGGTCTCCCACTGCGCCTCCATCGGCAGCGGCATCGCCTTGACCCGGCGCAGCAGTTCGGCGACCGGGGCCGGGGAGTCCACCGTCTGCCCGGTCGGCATCACGGTGCCCTGGGACATGGCGTTCTTCTGCCGGAGCTCGACCGGGTCCATACCCAGTTCGGCGGCCAGCTTGTCCATCTGCGCCTCGTACGCGAAGCACGCCTGCACAGCGCCGAAGCCGCGCATCGCGCCGCAGGGCGGGTTGTTGGTGTAGAGGGCCAGCGCCTCGATCTCGACGTCGTCGACCACATACGGGCCGACGCTGAGCGAGGCCGCGTTGCCGACCACCGCCGGGGACGCCGAGGCGTAGGCGCCGCCGTCCAGCACGATGCGGCACCGCAGGTGGGTGAGCTTGCCGTCGCGGGTGGCGCCGTGCTCGTACCACAGCTTGGCCGGGTGGCGGTGCACATGCCCGAAGAAGGACTCGAAGCGGTTGTAGACGATCTTGACGGGCTTGCCGGTGACCAGCGCCAGCAGACAGGCATGGATCTGCATGGACAGGTCCTCGCGCCCGCCGAAGGCACCGCCGACGCCGGAGAGCGTCATCCGTACCTTCTCCTCGGGCAGCCCGAGGACGGGGGCGATCTGGCGCAGGTCCGAGTGCAGCCACTGGGTGGCGATGTAGAGGTCCACACCGCCGTCCTCGGCGGGCACGGCCAGCCCTGACTCGGGACCGAGGAACGCCTGGTCCTGCATGCCGACCTCGTACTCGCCGGTGACGATCACATCGGCGCGCTCGGCGGCGGCGTCCGCGTCGCCGCGCACGATGGGCTGGCGATGCACGACGTTGGGGTGCGGGACGTGGGAAATGATGGGGGTCCCCCCTGGACCGGAGCTTGCCGGAGGTCCTTGGGGGAGGTCGTCGCGGCCCTCGTGGAGCAGCGGCGCGTCCTCGGCGAGCGCGCTGGCCTCGTCGTGGACGACCGGCAGTTCGCGGTACTCGACCTTGATCTTGGCGGCGGCGCGGCGCGCCGTCTCCGGGTGGTCGGCCGCCACCAGCGCCACGGGCTCGCCGTGGTGGCGGACCCGGCCGTGGGCGAGTACGGGGGTGTCCTGGATCTCCAGGCCGTAGTTCTTCACCTCGGTCGGGAGGTCGTCGTAGGTGAGCACGGCGTGCACGCCCGCCTGCTTGAGCGCCTCGCCGACGTCGATGGAGACGATCTCCGCGTGCGCGTGCGGGCTGCGCAGGGTGCAGCCCCACAGCATGTCCTCGTGCCACATGTCCGAGGAGTAGGCGAACTCGCCGGTCACCTTGAGGGTGCCGTCGGGCCGCAGCGGGGACTCCCCCACGCCGCCCTTGGCCTCGGCTCCCTGGTCCAGCTTGGTGGGCGTACGGGTGGGCCCGGTCGCAGGCGCCATCTCAGACCACCTCCTGCGCGCTGTCATCGGCGCGGGCCGCGGCGAGGCGGACGGCGTCCATGATCTTCTCGTAGCCGGTGCAGCGGCACAGGTTGCCCGAGAGGGCCTCGCGGATGTCCGCGTCCGAGGGCTGCGGGTTGCGCTCGATCAGCTCGTCAGCCGCGACCAGCAGTCCGGGCGTGCAGAAGCCGCACTGCACGGCGCCCGCGTCGATGAACGCCTGCTGGACCGGCGCCAGATCGCCGGTCTGCTCGGAGCCGTCCCGCTCCTTGGCGTACTCGGCCAGCCCTTCGACGGTGACGACCTCGCGCCCCTCGGCCTGCCCGGCGGCCACCAGACAGGCGCACACCGGCTCGCCGTCCAGGCGGACCGTACAGGAGCCGCACTCGCCCTGTTCGCAGGCGTTCTTGGAGCCGGGCAGACCCATCCGCTCACGCAGCACGTACAGCAGGGACTCGCCCTCCCACACGTCGTCGGCCTCGTGCCGCCGTCCGTTGACGGTGAATGTCACGCGCACTGGGCGCCTCCTTCAGTGGTGCGGCCGTTCCCGGTGGCGCGGTAGCTCTCCCAGGTCCAGCCCAGCGTGCGCCGGGCCATGACGCCCACGGCACGGCGGCGGTAGGCGGCGCTGCCGCGCACGTCGTCGATCGGGTTGCAGGCGCCGGAGCACAGCTCGGCGAACTCGCGGGCGACGGCCGGCGGAATCGTCCTGCCGTTGTCCCAGAAGCCGCCGTCCTCCAGCGCCGCGCCCAGGAAGTCCTCGGCGGCGCGGGCCCGCAGCGGGGTCGGCGCTGCCGAACCGATACCGGCCCGCACGGTGCGGGTCTCGGGGTGCAGCGCGATACCGAAGGCGCAGACCGCGATGACCATCGCGTTGCGGGTGCCCACCTTCGAGAACTGCTGCGGCCCGTCGGCCTTTTTGATGTGGATGCTCTTGATCAGCTCGTCCTCGGCGAGCGCATTGCGCTTCACGCCGGTGTAGAAGTCCTCGACGGGGATGAACCGGGTGCCCCGCACCGACTCCGCCTCGACCTCGGCGCCCGCTGCGAGCAGCGCGGGGTGCGAATCCCCTGCGGGGGAGGCGGCACCGAGGTTTCCGCCGACGCTGCCGCGGTTGCGGATCTGCGGGGAGCCGACGGTGTGCGAAGCCAGTGCGAGGCCCGGCAGCTCGGCGGAGAGCTCGTCGATGATCTTCGAGTAGGGCACGGAGGCGCCGAGCCGGACGGTCTCGTCGCCGACCTCCCACTCGTGCAGCTCACGGACCCGGTTCAGGTCCATGAGGTGGGTGGGGCGGCGGTGGTCGAAGTTGATCTCGACCATGACATCGGTGCCGCCCGCGATGGGCACGGCTGAGGGGTGCTCCGCCTTCGCGGCGAGCGCCTCCTCCCAACTGGCCGGGCGCAGGAACTCCATGGTTTCTCTTCTCGGTGTACTGGTTGGGGGTGCTGATTGCGGTGCTGAAGAGGGGTGCTGGCAGGGACTGCGATCTGGAGTGGTGCGATGGGAGGTGGGAGGTGGTGGAGGGGATGCGGTCAGTACACCGACTGGTACCCGCCCCGGTGCAGTCACCGAAAACATGAAGCGTTTGGCTGGTCGGCCACCTGGTCTTGTAGATTCAAACGAAAGCCGGGAACCAGTAACCTCACGGTTTCCTCCCGGTCACTCCGCTGTGGTGCGGCCCCGGTCACTGTCTGTGGCACGGCCACGCCCCGCCAGGCGGCAGCCGGCTCTCAGCAGGACACCCGACCCATCAGTACGACATACGAACGGCAGGCGACGAGACGATGCGGCTGCGCGCGCTCCTGGAGAACGACTCGCTGGGCCTCAGCCTCCTCGGCGGCGAGGACGAGCTGGACCGTACGGTGCGCGGCGTCATGACCACCGACCTGCGCGACCCCAGCCGCTATCTGTCCGGCGGCGAGCTGGTGCTGACGGGGCTGGCCTGGCGGCACGCGCCCGAGGACTCCGAGTCGTTCGTCCAGATCCTGGCCACCGCCGGGGTCGCCGGGCTCGCCGCCGGTGAGGCGGAGCTGGGCACCGTCCCCCAGGACCTGGTGGACGCCTGCGCCCGGCACCGGCTGCCGCTGTTCGCCGTGGCCGAGTCCGTGGCCTTCGCGACCATCACCGAGCACGTCGTACGGCAGGTCTCCACCGAGCGCGCCGGCGACCTGGCCGCCGTGGTGGACCGGCACCGGCGGCTGATGTCCTCAGGGCCCGCGGGCGGCGGCCCCGATGTGGTGCTGGACCTGCTCGGCTCCGATCTCGACCTGGCCGCCTGGGTGCTCTCCCCCACCGGCCGCCAGATCGCCGGACCCAGCGAGGGCCCGATACTGCCGCACGCCACGGCCGCCAGGCTGGCGGGCGCCCATATGGCCGCAGTACGCAGCGGACGGCGCAGCCCGCACCGGACGGCCGACGAAGGCGTGGCCTACTCCCTCTTCCCCGTCGGCCGCGGCGGCGGGGATCCGCGGCGCACCGTGCTGTCCGACTGGCTGCTGGCCGTCGCCGCAGACACCGGCGACTGGCCCGCCGAACGCCTCGACCTGCTGCACGGCGTCACCCAGCTCATCGCCGTCGAGCGGGACAGACGCGACGCCGCCCGCGCCGTGCGGCGCAGACTGGCGCAGGAAGTGCTGGAGCTGGTGCAGACCGGAGCGCCGCCCTCGGAGATCGCGGCGCGGCTGCGGGTGGCGGCCCCCGTACTGCTGCCGGGGCAGGGCACGTCGCCTGCCTGGCAGGTGATCGTGGCCCGCGTCGAATGGGACGAGCCCGAGCAGGGCCGCGCCCTGGAGGGCGGATCGATCGCCCAGTCCCTGCTGGAAGAGCTGCTGGTGGACCCGCATACGGCGGGCCCGGACGGCTCCGACCGGATCGCCGTCGCCCATGTGGATGGTGAGGCGGTGGCGCTGCTGCCGCTGACCGCGGAGGGGGCTGAGAGCTCCGAGGGCTCCCCGGACTCCGAGGGCTCCCCGACTTCCGGGGGCTCCCCGACTTCCGGGGGCGGCGCCGAGGAAGCCGGCGGGCGCGGCGCGGCCCAGGCAGGCGCTGAGCAGCGGCCGGCGCGGCTCACCGGCACCCACGGCGGGGCAGCGCTGCACGCCGACTCGCTGCTGACCGAGGTCAGCGAGCCCCTGGGGCGCGCCCTGGCGAACGACGGACGGCTGACGATCGGAGTGAGCGCCGCCGTGCACTCCGCCGAGGGGCTGCGCGGAGCGCTGGAAGAGGCGCGGCACGCCCGCCGGGTCGCCGCCGCACGCCCGGGCGCGGTCCGCGCGGCAGGGCACGAGGAGTTGGCCTCGCATGTGCTGCTGCTGCCCTTCGTGCCGGACGACGTGCGCCGAGCCTTCACCGCCCGGCTGCTGGACCCGCTGCGCGAGTACGACCGCAAGCACCGCGCCGAACTGGTGCCCACCCTGGAGGCGTTCCTCTCCTCCGACGGCTCCTGGACCCGCTGCGCCGGCCGGCTTCACCTGCACGTCAACACCCTGCGCTACCGCGTCAGCCGGATCGAACAGCTCACCGGCCGCGACCTCTCGCGCCTGGAGGACAAGCTGGACTTCTTCCTGGCGCTGCGGATGAGCTGAGGGATCGCCCTCGTTCAGGACGCGCGGAACTGCGCGAGCAACTGGAGGTACCCCCTGCTCGAAGCAGCTTGGGGAGCGCCCGCAGCCCGCCCGCGACGTACAGCAGCACTCCCTCACCGGACGGCCCTCGGGCGGCGCAGATACGCGAGAACGGCCAGCACCCTGCGGTGGTCGTCCGGCGCGGGCGGAAGGTCAAGCTTGGTGAGGATGGAGCGGACGTGCTTGACGACCGCCGCCTCACTGATGACCAGCGCACGGGCAATGCCGCCGTTCGACCTGCCCTCCGCCATCGCGGCCAGCACCTCGCGCTCCCGGGCCGTGAGCCGCTTCAGCTCCACCGGCTCCCGATTCGGAGCCAGCAGCTGCCGGACCACCTCGGGGTCGACGGCGGTGCCGCCCGCTGCCACCCGCTCCAGCGCCTCGATGAACTCCGTCACCTCCCCGACCCGGTCCTTGAGCAGATAGCCGACGCCGTCTCCGGTGGCCAGCAGATCGGCCGCGTAGGAGTTCTCGACGTACTGCGACAGCACCAGCACCGGCAACGTCGGGCGCTCGGTACGGAGTTGGAGCGCGGCACGCAGCCCTTCGTCGCGCAGTCCGGGCGGCATCCGGACGTCCGTGACGACGCAGTCCGGCGCGTGGGCGGCCACGGCATCCAGCAGCGCCGGTGCGTCGCCGACCCCCGCGCACATCTCGTGGCCGAAGCGCGTGAAAATCTGGCACAGCCCCTCACGCAGCAGTACGGAATCCTCAGCAATCACCAGCCGCATACGCGTTCCCCTCCCGGCCCTGCAACCTCTGGCCCTTCAACCCCTCGGGCCCCTGGCCCTTCAGCCC
>NZ_JADKMA010000280.1 GCF_017676365.1 Streptomyces oryzae | reverse complement strand
GCCGCATCCCCCGTGCGGGGTGCGGCCTCTCGCCGTAGGGCTTTTGCAGAGTCCCGGGTGCGGCCGGTCGTGGGTCGCTCGCGCGGTTCCCCGCGCCCCTTCGGGCGCGAGTGTTTACGGCTCGAACTTGTAGCCCAGGCCGCGGACCGTCACCAGGTAGCGAGGCGCGCCGGGGTCGGGCTCGATCTTGGCGCGGAGGCGCTTGACGTGGACGTCGAGGGTCTTGGTGTCGCCCACATAGTCGGCGCCCCAGACGCGGTCGATCAGCTGCATACGGGTCAGCACGCGGCCGGCGTTCCGCAGCAGCATCTCCAGCAGGTCGAACTCCTTGAGCGGGAGGTCGACCTTGCCGCCGCCGACGGTCACCACGTGCCGGTCCACGTCCATCCGGACCGGGCCCGCCTCCAGGGCCGCGGGCACGACCTCCTCGGGCTCGCCGCGGCGGCGCAGCACCGCGCGGACGCGGGCGACCAGCTCGCGGGAGGAGAACGGCTTGGTGACGTAGTCGTCGGCGCCTATCTCCAGGCCGACGACCTTGTCGATCTCACTGTCCTTGGCCGTCACCATGATCACCGGGACGTTGGAGCGGCCGCGCAGCTGGCGGCACACCTCCGTGCCGGGCAGCCCGGGCAGCATCAGGTCGAGCAGCACCAGATCGGCGCCGTTGCGTTCGAACTCGTCCAGCCCCTCGGGACCCGTGGCCGCGACGGCGACCTCGAAGCCTTCCTTACGGAGCATGTACGACAGTGCGTCGCTGAACGATTCCTCGTCCTCGACGACAAGCACTCGGGTCACGGGAGGACCTCCGGGGCGGAAAGTTGTTCATCAGCCTGATCGACATACGGCCGCTCCTCCTCGTCGAAGGCGGCCGGTTCCTGCAGTGCGCCGGACAGCCGGTTCCGGCCGAGCCGGTCGGCCTTGTCGAGCGCGGCCTGCTCCCGCGCGCTGCCCGCCTCGGGCAGCCGCAGGGTGAAGGTGGAGCCCTGTCCCTCGGCGCTCCATACGGTGACCTCCCCGCCGTGCGAGGCGGCCACGTGTTTGACGATGGACAAGCCGAGCCCGGTGCCGCCGGTGGCCCGGGACCTGGCCGGATCGACGCGGTAGAACCGCTCGAAGATGCGCTCCTTGTCGCGGTCGGAGATGCCGATGCCCTGGTCGGTGACGGAGATCTCGATCACGTCACCGCCGGGGGTCTGGGTGAGGCGTCCCGCCACCTTGACGCGAGTGCGCGCCGGCGAGTAGTTGACGGCGTTCTCCACGAGGTTGCCGAGGGCCGCGGCGAGCTGGCCGCGGTTGCCCCAGACGTGCAGCCCCTCGGTGCCGCCGGCGAGGAGGGTGATCTGCTTGCTGTCGGCGCTCTGCCGACTGCGCTCGATGGCCTCGGTGACCAGCTCGTCCACCTGGACCGACTCGGAATCCTCCAACGGGTCGTCGTTCTGCACCCGGGAGAGGTCGATCAGCTCCTGGACGAGGTTGGTCAGCCGGGTGGCCTCGTTCTGCATCCGTCCGGCGAAGCGCTCGACGGCCTCCGGGTCGTCGGAGGCGTCCAGCACCGCCTCGGAGAGGAGGGAGAGGGCGCCGACGGGGGTCTTGAGTTCGTGGCTGACGTTGGCGACGAAGTCGCGCCGCACCGCTTCGATCCTGCGGGCCTCCGTCAGGTCCTCCACCAGCAGGAGCACCAGCCGGGAGCCGAGCGGGGCCACCCGCGCGGAGACCGCGAGGGCATCGCCCCGTCCCGTGCCGCGCCGGGGAAGATCCAGCTCGACCTGGCGTATCTCGCCATCGCGCCTGGTGTCCCTGGCCATCTGGAGCATAGGCTCCACGGCGAGCTTGCCGCCGCGCACCAGACCCAGGGCGTAGGCGGCGGAGCTGGCCTTGACGACGGCATCGCTCTCGTCCAGCACCACGGCCGAGGACCGGAGCACCGACAGGACGGTGTCGACGCCCGGGGGCAGCCCCGGCTCGGTGTGCAGGGAGGTGCGGGTGGGGCGGGCCTGCTCCCGCTCGCTCCACCGGAACGCCAGCATCGCGATCACGCCGGTGCACACACCGGCGATCGCGGCTGCCGCGGCGACCGCCGCATTAACGTCCATACAGCCAGGTTATGCGCCTCTTACGACAGTGCCCCAGTCCTGGAGGGGGCGGCCGAAAGAGCTGTCGCCCAGTGTTAACCCTCAGGGCTCCTCCGGTTCACTGAGGAGGGCCGAACCGGTCGCATTTCGGGCGCATCGTTGAGAGCGTAGGGGCCCGAGCGGCCCTGGGAACCGCCGGGGCAAGCGCCCCACGAGAACATTCGTGCGAGGGAAGGACAGCCATGCGGGACGCGTACCACGAGGAGCTGGACTCGATCGGGGACAGCCTGGTCGAGATGGCCAGGCTCGTCGGCTCCGCGATCGGGCGCGCCACCACGGCGATGCTGGACGCGGACCTGAAGCTTGCCGAGAGCGTCATCGCCGCCGACGAGAAGGTCGACGATCTGCAGCGCGATCTGGAGACCAGGGCGATACAGCTGCTGGCCCGCCAGCAGCCGGTCGCCACCGATCTGCGGATCGTCGTCACCTCGCTGCGGATGAGCGCCGACCTGGAGCGCTCGGGCGACCTGGCGCAGCATGTGGCGAAGGTCGCCAGGCTGCGCTTCCCCGAGTCGGCCGTGCCCCAGGACCTCCAGGCGACGCTGCTGGAGATGGGACAGCTGGCACAGCGGCTGATGGCGAAGGCGGCCGAGGTCATCATCACCAAGGACGTCGACCTGGCGATGCAGCTGGAGCAGGACGACGACGCCATGGACCTGCTGCACCGCACTCTCTTCCAGCACCTGATGGACGACCGCTGGAAGCACGGCATCGAGACCGCCGTGGACGTCACGCTGCTGGGCCGCTACTACGAGCGGTTCGCCGACCACGCGGTGTCGGTGGCCCGCCGGGTCGTCTATCTGGTCACGGGCGACTACGCGGACGAGATCGACCCCGCGCTGGCCGCCGCGACCGGTGCGGAGCCCACCGGGGGCGCGGCCGCGTCGGGCGGCGCGGAGGCCGGTTCCGCTTCCGGTTCCGCGTCCGGGTCCGGGTCCGGCGAGGGCTGAGGTTTGGGGCGTGCAACCGCGCGCCCTTGATGCGCCCACATCCGTCCGGAGTGCACTAGGGGTGTGTCATGCCTGCTTCATGACTTTCCCTGCCGAGGAGGGCACGATGGCCGACTCCCCCGAATCGCCCCGGACCACGGCCGAGCAGCCGCCGACCGCACCCCGTGAAGCGCGGCACCTGCCCCTGGTCGGGGCCTGTGGCTGCGGTCCAGGCTGCGGATGCGGCTGCCAGTCCGGCGGCCCCTGTAGTTGCGGAGGCTCCTGCGGCTGAGCCGCGGCAGCCCTTCGTGAAGCACGTCGCGGGGCCCTGACCGGTTCGACGGGTCAGGGCCCCGCGTCGTATCCGGACTCGGGAACGGGCCACGGCAGCCGGACCTCCAGCGTGAACGTGCCGTCCCGGGGGCCGTAGGCGAGGGTGCCGCCCTCGAGCTCCAGCCGCTCCCGCAGCCCGGTCAGCCCGGCGCCGGCACCCGGGATCGGCGCGCCGGCCGGCCCCGTCGACCGGTGCCCGGCCGGCAGCGGATTGCTGACCCGCACCGTGAGCTCCTGCCCCACCGCGCCCGCCACCCGCACCTCCACGGGCCGGCCCGGGGCGTGCTTGCGGGCGTTGGTGAGCCCCTCCTGGACCGCGCGGTAGGCGGTGCGCTGCGCCTGGGGGCGCAGCGGGTAGCCGCCCGCGCCCTCGGCGCGCTCGGGCAGCTCCTGGTCGAACCGTACGGTCTGGCCCGCTGCCCGCGCCTCGTCGACCAGCTCCCCGAGCCGGGTCAGATCCGGCTGCGGGCGCGCGCCGTCCGGCGTTCCCGGCTTCCCGGGCGCTCCCGGCTCGGCCTTCTCCTCCTCGTCCTCCTCCTCGTCCTCGCGCAGCACATGCAGCACGTCGCGCAGCTCCTCCAGCGCCTGGTGCGCGTTGTCGCGGATGACGGTGGCGCTCTCGGCGATCTCCGAGTCGTCCAGCGCCGTCCCCTCACCGGCCGCCGTGCGCTGCGTACGGTAGGCGAGCGCGCCCGCGTGCACGGACAGCAGCGAGACGCGGTGGGCGAGCACGTCGTGCATCTCGCGGGCGATGGCCCGCCGCTCGGCCCGCCGTACGTCGGCCAGCCGACGCTCGTGGTCGGCACGGGCGCGTACGGCGTCCTCCCGCAGCTTGAGGACCAGCTGGCGGCGGGCCCGGGTCGCGCTGCCCCAGGTGAAGAAGAGCAGATAGAAGACGAGCACGAAAGCGGCAATCGTCCAGCGCTCGTCGTGCGGCACCCCGTAGAACAGCACGTACGGGAGCGTCGCCGCCAGGTGCAGCAGCAGGACCAGCGCGGCCGTACGCGGCGGGATGCGCAGCGCCAGATTGAAGATGATGACGGCGAGCGCGCCGACCACGGTGTCGGTCAGCGCCGCGGCAGGCACCGCCGCCAGCGCAACCCCCAGCGGCCAGCGCCGCCGCAGCCACAGCGACAGACAGGCGAGCGCCCCCAGCGGCGGATCGATGGCCACCAGCCAGCCCGGCAGATACGTCTTCGCCTCGGCCTGCTCGAACAGCGCCGCCCAGCACAGCACGGCCCATCCGAACAGCAGGACGTCCACGACCCAGTCCCGCGCGCTCCGCCGCACCTGCCCCGGGTGCGACGGCCCGCCGTCGGTCAGCTCGCCGGCCAGCAGCCGCCGGGCCAGCACCGAGGTGGGATGAGTCGTCATGTTCCGAGCGTATGCGGCACCACGGACAGCGCCTCCTGGAGGCTCGGCCGCCCGCCACCGCCGTGCCGTTGGCCTGATACGCTGGTACCAGATCAGGTACCAAGGCCCCGGTGAGGAGGAGCTCTCATGCCTGCTTTGAACGTGGTGTTCAGCGAGGAAGAGATGGCCGAAGTGCGCGAGGCCGCGAACCGCGAGGGTGTGAGCGTAAAGGCACTCGCGCACGACACCGTTCTCAGCGAGCTGCGCCGGAGGAAGGTGCGGGCCGCCGCTCTGCGCACGGCCCGGATCTCGGCCGGCCTGAACGAACGCCTCGCCACCAAGTAAGCCGGAGCACGCCATCACCGCGTATCTCGATGAGGAGGATGTCCTCTCCATCGCCGAAATCACGCTCGGTAGTCGGCCCGGCATCCGGGAGTGGGGCCTGTTGGCCTCCGCCGTCCAGCGCCCCCGCTCCAGCGCCTTCGGCGAGGACGCCTATCCCGGCCTGTACGAGAAGGCCGCCGCCCTCCTCCACTCCATCGCCGGCAACCACAGCCTGGTCGACGGCAACAAGCGCACGGGGTGGGCGGCAGCCATGGTCTTCCTCGACCTGAATGGTCTCCGGCTCATGGAACCGCTGGACGAGGACAAGGCGGAAGCCTTTGTCCTGGACGTCGCCCAGAGCCGACTCGAGATCCACGAGATCGCCGACGTCCTGGCGTCCTTCGTCGAGCCTGCCTGACCGGCTGCGGACAGGATGGCCCCGGCACGGGCCTCAGCGCTTGGCGTAGCCCTCGTGGCTCCCCCAGTCGATCATGACGCAGGGTTCCTGGCCGACCACCCAGGCGTCGTGGCCCGGCCGGACGTCGACGATGTCGCCGGGGCCGATCTCGTCCTCCTGGCCGTCGTCCATGACGATCTTCATTCGGCCGGAGACGACGTAGCCGGTGTGGGCCGCCTGGCAGCTCTCGGTCTGGGCCATCGGCTTGACGTGCTTGGACCACTGCCAGCCTGGCTGGAACGTGGCCCGGCCCAGTTCCCCGCCGAGATCGACGACCTCCATCTGCCCGGTGCCCCCTTCGAAGGGCCGGACTTCATCGGGTGCTGCGAAGCTCTTGTGCACGAGTCCAGCCATCGGACACACTCCCTGCTTCTCGTCGACCGTGCGTTCCTCCATCGTCCGGCGGGCGTGCGGTGATCGCATCCGGGGACGGCCCGGAGCCGGTTCGCGGGCACAGCGAAGCCCCCTGCTCACGGAAAACCGCGGGCAGGGGGCTTACTCGTGCTCTGGTGTTACTTCTTGCCCTGGTTCTTGACGGCTTCGATGGCGGCCTTGGCGGCCTCCGGGTCGAGGTAGGTGCCGCCCTTCTCGACCGGGTGGAAGTCGGCGTCCAGGTCGTAGGCGAGCGGGATGCCGGTGGGGATGTTGAGGCCGGCGATGTCGTCGTCGGAGATGCCGTCCAGGTGTTTGACCAGGGCGCGCAGCGAGTTGCCGTGCGCGGCGACCAGCACGGTGTGGCCGGCCATCAGGTCCGGGATGATGCCGTCGAACCAGTACGGCAGCATCCGCTCGACCACGTCCTTGAGGCACTCGGTGCGCGGCCGCAGCTCGCTGGGGACGCCCGCGTAGCGCGGGTCGTCGCTCTGCGAGAACTCGGCGCCGTCCTCCAGGACCGGGGGCGGGGTGTCGTAGGAGCGGCGCCAGAGCATGAACTGCTCCTCGCCGAACTCATCGCGGATCTGCGCCTTGTCCTTGCCCTGGAGCGCCCCGTAGTGGCGCTCGTTCAGCCGCCAGGAGCGGCGTACGGGGATCCACAGGCGGTCGGCGGACTCCAGCGCCAGCTGCGCGGTGCGGATGGCGCGCTTCTGCACGGAGGTGTGCAGTACGTCGGGGAGCAGGCCGGCGTCCTTGAGCAGCTCGCCGCCGCGGACCGCCTCCTTCTCGCCCTTCTCGGTGAGGTTGACGTCCACCCAGCCGGTGAACAGGTTCTTGGCGTTCCACTCGCTCTCGCCATGGCGGAGCAGGATCAGCTTGTACGGTGCGTCGGCCATACCCGAGAGCCTAGCCGCCCCGGTTGCGGCCCGACCCCGGGTGGGGTCGGGCCGCACAGCGGGGCGGTGAAGTGTGGGGCGCCACCACATGGGGGG
>NZ_JADKMA010000027.1 GCF_017676365.1 Streptomyces oryzae | reverse complement strand
GATGCTGGTGAAGCGGGCCGCTTCGGTGGAAGCCCCGGCTCCTACTTGCTGGTGAACTTCTCGTACTCTTTCAGGACCTCGTCCGTGGGCCCGTCCATCAGCAGCTTGCCCTTTTCCAGCCACAGCACCCGCTCACAGGTGTCGCGGATGGACTTGTTGTTGTGGCTGACGAGGAAGACCGTGCCGGCTTCCTTGCGCAGCTCGCGGATGCGGGCCTCGGAGCGCTTCTGGAAGCGCTTGTCGCCGGTCGCCAGCGCCTCGTCGATCATGAGGACGTCGTGGTTCTTGGCGGCGGCGATGGAGAACCGCAGGCGGGCCGCCATACCGGAGGAGTAGGTGCGCATCGGCAGCGTGATGAAGTCGCCCTTCTCGTTGATGCCGGAGAAGTCGACGATGCCCTGATAGCGGCGCCCGATCTCCTCGCGGGACATCCCCATCGCCAGGCCGCCCAGGACGACGTTCCGCTCGCCCGTCAGGTCGTTCATCATGGCCGCGTTCACACCCAGCAGCGAGGGCTGACCGTCGGTGTAAACCTTGCCGCTCTCGGCCGGCAGCAGCCCTGCGATGGCCTTGAGCAGCGTGGACTTGCCCGAGCCGTTGGAGCCGATGAGGCCGATGGCCTGACCGCGGTACGCGGTGAAGCTGACGCCCCGCACCGCGTGCACCTCGCGCATGCCGCCGCCCGGCTTGCGGCGGATGATGCGGTTGAGGGCCGCGGTGGCGCTGCCCCGGCCCTTGGAGCCGCCGTAGACGCGGTAGACGATGTGCAGGTCCTCGGCGATGACGGTGGGCACCCAGGGGCCCGGAGTCTGCTGCGCCTGCGCCTCGGTCTTCTCGCCGGACTCGACGGGCGCTCCGCTCTGCTCGGTCTGCTCAGCCACGGCCATAACGCTCCTCCGCCTTCCAGAAGAAAACAAATCCGCCGACACCGATGAGGACCGCCCAGCCCAGGGCGAGCGCCCAGACGTGCGGCGGGAGCTGATCACTGGGGTACTGATGGATGAATGCGAACCGCATCAGGTCCATGTAGACGGCGGCGGGGTTGGCCTGGAGCGCGTCGGTGACCCAGCCCGGTGCGTTCGCCTTCGCCAGCATGTGCTTGAGGGGGAACATCACACCGGACGCGTACATCCACGTCCGGGTTATGAACGGCATCAGCTGCGCCAGGTCCGGCGTCTTGCTGCCGAGCCGGGCCAGGACCAGCGCGAGGCCGGTGTTGAAGACGAACTGGAAGGCCAGCGTCGGGATGACCAGCACCCAGGAGAACTGTGGCAGCTGGCCGAAGCCGAGCAGGATGATGACCAGCACGATCATCGAGTACAGCAGCTGCTGGAGCTGCTGGAGCGCCACCGAGATCGGCAGCGCGGCGCGCGGGAAGTGCAGCGCCCGCACCAGTCCGAGGTTGGAGGAGATCGCCCGGACTCCGGTGAGCACCGAGGTCTGGGTGAAGGTGAAGACGAACACCCCGGTGATCAGGAACGGGACGTAGTTCTCCTTGCCGCCCGGGGTGCCGTCGCGGCCCCCCAGCAGCAGACCGAAGATGAAGTAGTACACGGCGGCGTTCAGCAGCGGCGTGGCGACCTGCCACAACTGGCCGAGTTTCGCCTGGCTGTACTGCGCCGTCAGCTTCGCCCGGGAGAAGGCGAGGATGAAGTGCCGCCGCGCCCACAGCTGGCGTACGTAGTCGGGCAGCGAGGGGCGCGCTCCGCTCACCGACAGGCCGTACTTGGCCGCGAGTTCGGCCGGGGTCAGACGGTCGTCCGGTGACGGCGGAGGCAGCACGCCGACGGAGTGGTCGGCGCTGTCGGGGGTTGTCTCGCTCACGTTGGAAACTTTCGTCCTCACACTGCGCAAGTGAATCCGGGGCTGATGCTCTCAGACACGAGCTTGTCAGATCACGGGTGGGCGGCCCAGCCGCGTCAGACGCCATACCGTACGCCACCGCATCGGCCTCCGTGTGCCTGCCGACGTGGTCCAGCCCTCCTTGAAACCGCCCAGCCAGGCCCGCAGCGCCGGCATGGAGGGCCGCCGGGCGAGGGTGAGCAGCAGCCACACGCCCAGATATACCGGGACGAGCAGCGCGGGGAGGTTGCGGCGGGCGAGCCAGACGCGGTTGCGGGCCACCATCCGGTGGTAGACGGCGTGCCTGCTGGGAGCGGTGGTCGGGTGGTGCAGCACCATGTCGGCGCGGTATTCGATGCCCCAGCCGGCGTCGAGGGCGCGCCAGGCCAGGTCGGTCTCCTCGTGTGCGTAGAAGAACTCGTCGGGCAGGCCGCCGACTTCGGCCAGCACCTTGGTACGTACGGCGTTGGCGCCGCCGAGGAAGGTGGTGACCTTCGAGGAGCGCATCGGGTCGGAGGCGCGCAGCCGGGGTACGTGGCGGCGCTGGGTGACGCCGGTTTCGGGGTCGGCGATCCGGAAGCTGATGATGCCCAGCCTGGGATCGGCCTCGAACGCCTGCCGCACCAGCTCGGCGGTGTCGGTGGAGGGCAGCAGCCCGTCGTCGTCCAGGAAGAGCAGCGCGTCGACCTCGGCACCCGAGGGACCGAACGCCTCGATTCCGACATTCCGTCCACCGGGGATGCCGAGATTTTCCGGAAGCTCGACCTTCCGTACACCGTCCGGAAGCTCCGGCAACGGCGCGCCGTTACCGACCACGGCGACCTCGATCGCCTCGCCGTCCTGCTTGGCAACCGACTCCAGCAGTGCGCGCAGCTCCTCGGGTCGGTTGCCCATGGTGAGCACGACGGCCCCCAGTCGCATAGCTTTCCCGCCCTCCGTCATGTCACCCGTCACTTCAGCCTGCTCGACGCCAGGATGGACACCAGGTGCAGCAGCGTCTGGAGCACCGCGATGGCGGCGAGGACGACGACACCGAGCCGGGTGAAGTACAGATCGCCCCGGACCTGGTCGGCGATCGCGAGCACCAGGATCAGCAGGGACGCCTCGATGCCCAGCACCAGCCGGTGGAACTTCAGCGCGGCGGCCGCCTTGCGCGCCAGGGCCAGCCCCGAGGAGCGCGGCTCGGACGCCGACTCCTTGACCGGCGGCAGTCCGCCCTGGTGACGCGCTACGCCCACCAGGTCGGACTCCGCCTTGATCAGGATGGCGCCGAGCGCGGCCAGCGTGCCGAGGAAGGCCCACAGCCAGTCGATCCGGCCGCCGCCCCACAGGTCGGCGGCGCGCAGGCCCAGACCGACCAGGACCGCGGCGTCGCACAGATAGGCGCCGACCCGGTCCAGATAGACCCCGCCCAGCGAGAACTGCTTCTTCCAGCGGGCCACCTCGCCGTCGACACAGTCCAGCAGCAGATAGAGCTGGACCATCACCACGCCCAGCACCGCGCCGCCGACCCCCGGCACCAGCAGCGCCGGCAGCGCCAGCACCCCGGCGAGGGTCATCACATACGTCAGCTGGTTGGGGGTGACCCGGGTGTTCACCAGGTGCCGGTCGACGCGCAGCGAGAGCTCGCGCATGTAGAGCCGGCCCGCCCAGTGCTCGCCGCTGCGCCGGTCCTTCACGCCCTCGGGGTGAACGACCGGCCGCAGTTCAGCTACCGATGGTTTGTGCATAGTCCGCGTACGCGTCCCTGATCTGGTCGGTGGACAGGTCGAGGTGTTCCAGGATCGTGTACCGCCCGGGGCGGGTCTGCGGCGCGTACGCGACGGCTTCGACGAACTCGTCCGGGTCGAAGCCGATGTCGGCGGGCAGCACCGGCAGCTCGTGCCGCCGCAGCACCTCCACCATCAGCTTCGCCGTGTCCTTGTCCCCGCGCAGATAGGTGGCGAAGGCGGCGCCGAGGCCGCACTGCTCGCCGTGCGGAGCGGCGCGCTTGGGGTAGAGCAGGTCGAAGGCGTGGTTGATCTCGTGGCAGGCGCCGGATGCGGGGCGGCTGTCCCCGGCGACCGACATCGAGATGCCGGTGAGCACCAGGCCCTCGGCGAGCACCTGGAGGAAGCCGTCGTCGCTGACGTCGCCCGGGTGGTGCAGGATCGCCTCGCCGGCCTGCCGCGCCATGGCAGCGGCCAGCCCGTCGATGTCCTCGCCGCGCACCTCGTGCCCCAGCTCCCAGTCCTTGACCGCGGAGATGTTGGAGATGACGTCGCCGATGCCGGAGCGGATGTAGCGCTCGGGTGCCTCGCGGATCACGTCGAGGTCGATGACGACGGCGATCGGGTTGGGCACCCCGTAGGAGCCGCGGCCCGCGTCGTTGTCGAGGGTGGCGACCGGCGAACACAGGCCGTCGTGCGAGAGGTTGGTCGCGACGGCGACCAGCGGCAGTCCGATCCGGGCCGCCGCGTACTTCGCACAGTCGATGATCTTGCCGCCGCCGAGCCCGACGACCGCGTCGTAGCGGCCGGACTTCTTCATCGTGTCGGCGAGTTTGACCGCGTCGTCGATGGTGCCGCCGCCCACCTCGTACCAGGAGGCGTTGGGCAGCAGCGGCGCGAACCGCTCGCGCAGCGCGGCACCTGAGCCGCCGCTGATGGCGAAGGCGAGCTTGCCGTTGGTGGAGATCCGCTGATCGGCCAACAGGCCCGCCAGGTCGTCCAGTGCGCCGCGGCTGATGTCCACGACGACCGGCGACGGAATGAGGCGGGTCAGTACTGGCATGCGATCTCCCGGCCCTTGGCGAGGTCGTCGTGGTTGTCGATCTCGACCCACTTGACGTCGCCGATGGGGGCGATGTCGACCTTGAAGCCGCGGTTGACCAGCTCCTGGTAGCCGTCCTCGTAGTAGAGCTGCGGGTCCTTCTCGAAGGTGGCCTTCAGCGCGTCGGCCAGCTCGGCGCCGGCCTCCGGCTCGATCAGGGTGAGGCCGATGTACTCACCGGTGGCCTCGGCCGGGTCCATCAGCTTGGTGATGCGCTGAACGCCCTTGTCCGGGTCGACGACGACCTTCATCTCCTCGTCGGCGAGGTCCTTGACGGTGTCGAGGGCGAGGATGATCTTCTGGCCGTTGCCGCGCGCGTCCAGCAGCGTCTTCTCGACGGAGACGGGGTGCACGGTGTCGCCGTTGGCCAGCAGCACGCCCTCCTTGAAGACCTCACGGGCGCAGTAGAGGGAGTAGGCGTTGTTCCACTCCTCGGCCTTGTCGTTGTCGATCAGCCGGAGCTTGACGCCGTGCCTGGCCTCCAGCTCCGCCTGCCGCTCGTAGACGGCCTCCTTGCGGTAGCCCACGACGACCGCGACATCGGTGAGACCGACCTGTGCGAAGTTGGCCAGGGCGATGTCGAGCACGGTGGTCTCACCGTCGACGGGCACCAGGGCCTTGGGCAGGGTGTCGGTGTAGGGGCGCAGACGCCGTCCGGCGCCGGCCGCCAGCACGAGGCCGATCATGCGGGTTCTCCTGTTTCGTCGTGTACTGCGGGTGCTTGCGACGACACCCAGAAACGGATGCTCTCGACGAGCACCACTGCCGCGATGACCACGGCGAGCGCGGTCAGCGCGAAGTTGAAGTCTTGCGTGGGGCCGCCGTCGCCCAGCCAGAGGGCAGCGGCGACGGTGACCACGAGGGTCCTTCCTTCGTGCCCCCCGACCGCCCGCACCAGCCAGTGCGGAGGCGCTCCGGTGCCTCCGCGGATGCGGTACACCGTGTCGTAGTGATGGTAGGCGAGAGCCGCTACCAGCCCGAATGCCGCGGGGAGCGCGCCGTCGGTGTCGGCGCGGGCGGCCAGCACCAGAACCGTGCCGTATTCCGCGATACGGAAGAAGGGCGGCAGCAGCCAGTCCAGCGGGCCCTTGAGGGGCCGGGCGAGCGCGACCCCGGCACAGAGGGCGTACACAGCGGCGGCGACCACGGGCCAGGGGCTGCCGAGTGGTGTGGCCCACGCGGTGGCGAGGATCACGGCGCCGCCGAGCAGCGCGACCGCCGGCACCCCCAGCCGGGGCAGCGGGAGCGGGCGCAGCAGCCGCGCGGCGAGCTCGGCGAGCGGGCCGCTGTCGGTCAGGGCGCGGACACCCTCTGCCGCACGGTCGGTGCGGGCCCTGCGGTGCAGGGAGCGCAGCAGCCGCCCCGCGGTGGTGTAGCAGGCGGCGAGGGTACCGGCGGCGAGCAGCACGAGGAAGGTGATACGCGGTGTGGTGGCGGCTGTCAGTACGGCGATGAGGGCCCAGCGCTCCCCGATGGGCAGCACTATCATCCGCCGGGCCCAGACCGTCCAGCCCGCGCTGTCCAGCCTGCTGGAGAGGGCTGCGGTGCGGCTGGTGTTGGCGGTGACGGCGGACTCGGCGTGACTCGCCTCGTTGAAGGAGAAGTCGACGGTGTGCCGCGCGGTCATCAGCAGCATGGCGCCGAGCGCCAGGGCCCATACGTCATCGCCGCCGCGGGCAGCACCGAGCGCGAGGCCCGCGTAGTAGGAGTACTCCTTGGCCCGGTCGAAGGTGGCGTCCAGCCAGGCGCCGAGCTTGGAGTACTGGAGGTCGTAGCGGGCGAGCTGGCCGTCCGTGGCGTCCAGCACGAACGAGGCGATCAGCAGCACCCCCGCGGCCACGAAGCCCCACCGCTGGCCGCTGGCCGCACACCCGGCGGCGATCAGCGCGGTGACCAGCGAGGCCGTGGTGACCTGGTTGGGGGTCAGCCCGCGGCGGGCGCACCAGCGGGCGATGTAGCGCGAGTAGGGGCTGACGCAGAAGGTGGTGAAGAAGCCGTCCCGCGACTTGACCGCGGAGCGCAGCCGTACGGCCTCGTCGTCGACCGCGGCGACGGCGGCCTCGGCCTCCTTGCGTGCCGTCTCGCCGTCGGGGACGGTCGCGACGAGCGTGCCCAGCTCGGGCCGGTGCACCTCGACGCCGGCCGCCTCCAGCGCTTCGGCCGCCTGCTGGGGGCCGCCCGTCAGCTCGGGGGGCAGCGCGCGCCGGGCCTCGGGGGTGACGCCGAGCACGCCGGGCAGCGCGCCCGCCGCGAAGCGGGGGTCCTTCAGCGCGAGCCGCAGCGCGTGGGTGTGGCCGACGAAGCGGGGGTCGATCAGGGCGAGCCGTTCGTTCGCCGCCGTGGCGGCCAGGTGGGCGCTGACCTCGGCGGGCCGGGCGGCCACGCGCACCTCGAAGCCGAGCGAGCGCAGGTCGGCCTCGAGCGACGACCCGGCAACCGGCGGACCGGTGAGGATGGCGGTCGACAGAACGAACTCACTCCTTGGAAGCTGGCATACCCGCGCGAGAGGGGACAACAACGGCAGCGGGCAGGGAGCGCCGTCACCCGTAAGGGTCGGCAGCACGTCGGCAGAGAGTATCGGATCGCCAAAGGGAGCCTTCACCGAGCGTTCACCGCCCCGGTGTTGCCCGGGAAGCGCCCGCGGGCCCCAGCATGGTGGATCATGGGCTCGCGCCACAACCGAGGCCGATAGGGTTCGGGACATGACGTGGTTGATCACAGGCGGCGCGGGCTACATCGGCGCGCACGTCGCACGGGCCATGACAGCAGCCGGTGAGCGTGCCGTCGCACTGGACGACCTCTCAACCGGGCTCGCCGAGCGGCTGCCCCCCGAGGTGCCGCTGGTGCGGGGCTCCGTGCTGGACCGCCCGGTGCTGGACCGCGCGCTCGCCGAGCACGGTGTGAGCGGTGTGATCCATCTCGCGGCCAAGAAGCAGGTCGGCGAGTCCGTCGAGATGCCGTTGTCCTATTACGAGGAGAACGTGCACGGTCTGGTCACGCTGCTGGGCGCTGTGGTCGACGCCGGGGTGGGCCGTTTCGTCTTCTCGTCCTCCGCCGCCGTCTACGGAATGCCGGACGTGGACCTGGTCACCGAGCAGACCCCGACGGTGCCGATGAATCCGTACGGCGAGACCAAGCTGGCCGGCGAGTGGCTGGTGCGGGCGACGGGCCGGGCCCACGGGCTGTCCACGGCCTGTCTGCGCTACTTCAACGTCGCCGGCACCGCCGAGCCGGAGCTGTCCGACACCGGGGTGTTCAACATCGTCCCGATGTTCTTCGACGCGCTGACCCGCGGCGAGGCCCCCCGGATCTTCGGGGACGACTATCCGACGCCGGACGGCACCTGCGTGCGGGACTACATCCATGTGCGGGACCTGGCCGAGGCACATGTCGCCGCGGCACAGGCGCTGGCGGCGGGGGGCACCGGGGAGTCCGGCGATCTGACCCTCAACGTGGGCACCGGCGCAGGCGTCTCCGTACGGGAGATGGCCGAGCTGGTCGCCGAGGTCACCGGCAGGCGGGAGCCGGCGCCCCGGGTGGTTCCGCGGCGTCCCGGTGACCCCGCGCGGGTGGTGGCCTCGGCGGAGCGGATCCGCAAGGAGCTGGGCTGGGAGCCGCGGTTCGGGGTCCGGGAGATGGTCGCGTCCGCGTGGGAGGGCTGGCTGCTGCGTCACCCGGAGGCTGGAACGCCGTCGAACTGAGGCCGCGTTTCGACAGCAATGGGCACAAGTGTGAGCGATATAGACAGAATCCCGCAGAATGCGGAGTTATCGCACTGCCTGCGGCACACTGGATCACGCTGCCCACAGGCCCACCCGAAGGAACACCATGGCGAACAGCTCAGCGGCCCCGATCATGCTCGAACTGGTCGATGAGGACGGGACGACGATCGGCACCGCGGAGAAGCTCTCCGCCCATGTGGCCCCGGGGCGGCTGCACCGCGCCTTCTCCGTCTTCCTCTTCGACGACGAGGGGCGACTACTGCTCCAGCGCCGGGCCATGGGCAAATACCACTCGCCCGGGGTGTGGTCCAACACCTGCTGCGGTCACCCGTATCCGGGCGAGCCGCCGTTCGCCGCCGCCACCCGGCGGGTCGTGGAGGAACTGGGCGTGGCGCCCTCACTGCTGCGGGAGGCGGGCACCGTCCGCTACAACCACCCGGACCCCGCCTCGGGACTGGTCGAGCAGGAGTTCAACCACCTGTACGTGGGGCTGCTCCGTGACGAGCCGCGGCCCGATCCGGAGGAGATCTCCGAAACCGCGTTCGTCACCTGGGACGAGCTGGAGAAGCGGCACGCGACCGACACGTTCTCCACCTGGTTCATGACCGTGCTGGACGCGGCCCGGCCCGCCGTCCGCGAGGTGACGGGCGGCGCCGGGAACTGGTGAGCTCCGTGCTGTACGGCCCGGCTCAGCGGCGTACGGCCCGGCTCAGCGGTATCCGGCCCCGGCGCTCAGATGAGCGGCAGCGCGGCCCAGATGACCTTACCGCCCGCACTCGTCTGCTCCACGTCGCAGCGCCCGCCCGCCTCGCCGACCAGCGTCTTGACCAGCAGCAGCCCCCGGCCGCCGATGTGCTCACGGAACGGCTCGGCCTCCAGCGCCCTGGGCCGGTAGGGGTGGCTGTCCTCCACCGCGACGCGGAGCCGGCCGCCCCCCAGCGAGACCTCGACCCCGATCTCGGGAGAGAGCAGCGCCGCGTGCTGTACGGCATTGGTGACCAGCTCCGAGAGGATCAGCAGCGCCCCCTGGAGCACTTCGTCCGGCACCCGGGCGGTCTGCCGCCCCAGCAGGTCACGTACGGCGTGCCGCAGCCGGGGCACCGAGGAGGCGGTCGCCGGCGCGGTGAACCGCCAAGCCCCCTCGCGCGCCGTCCCGGCCGTGCTGGCGTGCGCGTGGCCCAATGAGCCCTCGTGCCCGCAGCCGAGCGTTCTGGATTCGCACCGCCGTTGCCGCTCCGCGCTCTCCCGCAGCGGCAGGACGGCGGTGACCGCACCTGCGGCTCCTGTCGCCGGTCCACCGCGCGCCGCACTCGGGGACCGGTCTCTCTCCCCGGTTGGTGGAGCCTCGTCGACAACGCCGGACAGCTGCCCGCCGCGGCTCTCCATCTGAGCACCCACTCTCCTGCTCGGTACCTGTAGCACTGGATGTACTTGCAGATGTACTTGCATTGCATGGTGATACCGCGTGCGGCGGAGCTGGCCCGGTGACTGCAAGTTGGCACGTATCGATGGCATTTGACAGAACACTTACGCCGCGGTCGGCTCCATGACAGTTCGTGGCGCGAGCCGGATACGATCACGGTCATGGAGCCGACCCTGCGCACGGCGCACGACGAGGGCGTCGCGACCGTCACCATCGACCGCCCCGCCAAGCGCAACGCGATGACGCCGGCCATGTGGCGGGCGCTGCCCGTGCTCCTGGCCGAGCTCGCCGACGATCCCGGCGTCCGTGTCGTGGTGCTCACAGGTGCCGGCGGAACCTTCTGTGCGGGTGCGGACATCGGTGCGCTGCACGATGCGGCGCAGAGCGCGCCACGGGAGCAGCAGTCGCTGGCGGTGGCCGCGGAGGAGGCGCTGGCCGGCTTCCCCAAGCCCACGCTCGCCGTGGTACGCGGGCACTGCGTCGGCGGCGGCTGTCAGCTGGCCGCCGCCTGCGATCTGCGCTTCGCGGCGCACGACGCACTCTTCGGGATCACCCCGGCAAAGCTGGGCATCGTGTACGCGGCCTCCTCGACGGAGCGCCTGGTACGCCTGGTCGGTCCCGCCACCGCGAAGTTCCTGCTCTTCTCCGGCGAACTGATCGACGCGGCGCGGGCACTGCGGGCCGGGCTGGTGGACGAGGTGCACCATGGGGACGAACTCGACAAAAGGGTTGCCGAGTTCACGCGTACCCTCGCGGCGCGCTCCGCGCTGACCCAGGCGGCGGCCAAGGAGTTCGCCGACGGCCGTACGGGGGCTGACCGGGTCGAGCACTGGGGGCGGGAGGCTGCCGCGAGTGGGGAGGCGGCGGAAGGGGTGGCGGCCTTTCTTGAGCGCCGGGCTCCCCGGTTCGGCTGGCCGCGCCACTGAGGCTTTCCGATGAGGGGTGCCCCTTACGGGGCGCGTCTTCAAGGGCGATGTACCCAGCGGTAGCGTACCGGCATGACGTCACTTCCCGAACGCGCCGGGCGGCGCTGCCACAACGCCCTGAACGCCCTGCACTCCGCGCTCTACTTCTCACCCGCGCTGGGGAAGGAACTCTCGCCCTACGGGATCGACGACCAGCACGCGGTCAACCTGGCCTCGCGGTCCGCGCCGCTGGGTGCCGTGAGCGCGGGGACGGTGACGGCCACCTTCTACAACTACAGCCACGCGCTGGTGGCCCGCTTCGTCCCGGAGGTGTGGGACGCGGCGTCGCCGGAGACCGTGCTGGCCGCGCGGCTGCGGGCCGCCGACACGACGCTGCGCAAACTGCTGGGCGAGGACGCCGTCAACTCCCCGGAGATGGCGGAGACCGCGCGGCTGGCACTCCGCGCGACCGAGGGCTGCACCCGCTCAGGGCGCCCGCTGTACTCCGCCAACGCGGACCTGCCGGTGCCCCCGGTGGACCAGTCGCCGCATCTGGCGCTGTGGCACGCGGCGACCCTGCTGCGCGAGCACCGCGGGGACGGCCATATAGCGGCCCTGCAGAACGCCGAACTCGACGCGCTGGAGGCCCTGGTGAGCCATACGGCCAGCGGGCGCGGGATGAACCCCAAGTGGGTGATGAGCACCCGCGGCTACAACGAGCAGGACTGGGCGGCGGCCCAGCAGCGGCTGACCGGGCGCGGACTGCTGGACGGCGAAGGGGAGCTGACGGAGCAGGGCATCGAGCTGCGCAAGCGTCTGGAGCAGGAGACCGACCGGCTGGACCGGCGGCCCTACGAGCTGCTGGGCGCCGAGGGCGTGGCGCGGCTGACCGAGCTGGCCGGCGGGTTCGCGCGGGCGGCGACGGAGGCCGGCGCGTTCCCCGCCGACCTGTTCGGCAAGGGCTGACCCGGGCAGGGCCGGCACACAGTCCCAGCGGCCGGAGCGGCGGCTTCGGGGCCCGCCGCCCCGCCCGCCTGCGCGGGGCTGTCGGACCCGCCTGCCACAATGCATGCCTACCGGGGGACCACAGCACCGAGAAGGCGGAACGAACCATCGTGACGACGACCATCGAAGGCAGGATCGCCGAGGAACTCGGCGTACGCGAGCGGCAGGTCCGCGCCGCTGTCGAGCTGCTCGACGGCGGGTCGACCGTGCCGTTCATCGCGCGCTACCGCAAGGAAGCGACCGAGATGCTCGACGACGCGCAGCTGCGCTCCCTGGAGGAGCGGCTGCGCTATCTGCGGGAGCTGGAGGAGCGGCGCGAGTCGGTCCTGGAGTCCGTGCGCGGGCAGGGCAAGCTCACCGACGAGCTGGCGGAGCAGATCCGTGCCGCCGACTCCAAGGCGCGCCTGGAGGACATCTATCTGCCGTACAAGCCCAAGCGGCGCACCAAGGCGCAGATCGCCAGGGAAGCCGGTCTCGAACCGCTCGCCGAAGGGCTGCTCGCCGATCCCACGGTGGCGCCGTCCGCCGCGGCCGCCGCGTTCGTCGACGCCGACAAGGGTGTCGCGGACGCCGCCGCTGCCCTGGAGGGGGCGCGGGCGATCCTGACCGAGCGCTTCGGCGAGGACGCCGATCTCATCGGCGAGCTGCGCGAGCGCATGTGGGAGCGCGGGCGGCTGGCCGCCAAGGTGCGGGAGGGCAAGGAGGAGCAGGGCGCCAAGTTCGCCGACTACTTCGACTTCTCCGAGGGCTTCACCGAGCTGCCCTCGCACCGCATCCTCGCGATGCTGCGCGGCGAGAAAGAGGAGATCCTCGACCTGACCATGGAGCCCGAGCCGGCCGGAGCGGACGGCGCGGCCCCGGAGGGCCCGAGCTCCTACGAGCGTTCCATCGCCCACCGCTTCGGGGTGCGCGACGAGGGGCGTCCGGCCGACGCGTGGCTGGCGGAGACGGTGCGCTGGGCGTGGCGTACGCGCATTCTGGTGCACCTGGGAATCGATCTGCGCACCCGGCTGCGGACGGCCGCCGAGGACGAGGCGGTCCGGGTCTTCGCGGCCAACCTGCGCGATCTGCTGCTCGCGGCGCCCGCCGGCACCCGCGCCACTCTCGGTCTCGACCCCGGGCTGCGAACGGGCGTGAAGGTGGCGGTGATCGACGCGACGGGCAAGGTCGCCGCGACGGACACGGTCTACCCGCACGCGCCGCAGAAGCAGTGGGACCAGTCGCTGGCGAAGCTGGCCGCGCTGGCGGAGGCGCACAAGGTGGAGCTCGTCGCGATCGGCAACGGCACCGCCTCCCGGGAGACGGACAAGCTCGCCGGTGAGCTCATCGCCGCCAAACCGGAGCTGAAGCTGACCAAGGTGATGGTCTCCGAGGCGGGCGCCTCGGTCTACTCCGCCTCGGCCTACGCCTCCCAGGAGCTGCCCGAGCTGGATGTGTCGCTGCGCGGCGCCGTCTCCATCGCCCGGCGGCTCCAGGATCCGCTGGCCGAGCTGGTGAAGATCGACCCGAAGTCCATCGGCGTGGGCCAGTATCAGCAC
Source organism: Streptomyces oryzae (assembly GCF_017676365.1). Taxonomy (GTDB): domain Bacteria; phylum Actinomycetota; class Actinomycetes; order Streptomycetales; family Streptomycetaceae; genus Streptomyces; species Streptomyces oryzae. The sequence continues at coordinate 36,262 of NZ_JADKMA010000027.1, read as the reverse complement.
GATCTGTCCGAGGTGAAGCTCTCCCGCTCGCTGGACGCCGTGGTGGAGGACTGTGTGAACGGCGTCGGGGTGGACGTCAACACGGCCTCGGCGCCGCTGCTGTCCCGCGTCTCGGGCATCGGCTCGGTCCTGGCGGAGAACATCGTCGCGCACCGGGACGCCAACGGCCCCTTCAAGAGCCGTCAGGAGCTGAAGGATGTGGCGCGGCTCGGCCCCAAGGCGTTCGAGCAGTGCGCGGGCTTCCTGCGTATCCGCGGCGGTGCCGACCCGCTGGACGCCTCGGCGGTGCACCCGGAGGCGTATCCGGTGGTGCGCGAGATGGTGGCCAGCACGGGCGCCGATGTGCCGTCGCTGATCGGCAACGCCAAGGTGCTGCGCACGCTGGACCCGAAGGAGTTCGTCAACGGCTCGTTCGGGCTGCCCACGGTCACCGACATCCTCCGCGAGCTGGAGAAGCCGGGCCGTGACCCGCGGCCCGCGTTCCGTACGGCGAGCTTCAAGGAGGGCGTCGAGAAGCTCAGCGATCTGTCCAAGGGCATGGTGCTGGAGGGCGTGGTCACCAATGTCGCCGCCTTCGGCGCGTTCGTCGATGTCGGGGTGCACCAGGACGGTCTGGTGCATGTCTCGGCGATGTCGAAGACGTTCGTGAAGGACCCGCGCGACGTGGTCAAGCCCGGCGACATCGTCAGGGTGCGGGTGCTGGACGTGGACGAGGCCCGCAAGCGGATCTCCCTCACGCTGCGGCTGGACGACGAGCCGGAGGCGGCGGGCGGCGGCTCCGGCAAGCGCTCGGGAGGGGGCGCCCCGCGCCAGCGCCAGGGCTCGCCCAAGGGTGCTCCCAAGGGCGGCCGGGGCGATGGCAACAAGCGCCGCGGCGGCCAAGGCGGCCAGAAGACCTCAGCCCCGGCCCCGGCCAACAGCGAGATGGCCGAGGCGCTGCGCCGCGCGGGCCTGGCCTAGGGCTGTCGCAACCGACCGCCAGGAGGGGCAACCCTCAGGTCACCAGGCCGGTGTGGTGGGCCAGAAAGGCGGCGACGTCGGTTCCCAGCTCGTGCGCCGTCCTTGCGGAAGCGTGCGCGTGGCCCCCGGTCGTGGTGCGGCGCATCAGCACCGGTCCCGGTCCGGTGGTGGCGTGCTGCAGCGCGGCGCACATCTTGCGGACGTGCTGGGCGCCGGTGCGGTGGTCGGTGTCGGCGACGCACAGCAGGACGGCCGGGTAGCGCGTGCCCGGCCGCACCTGGTGGTACGGCGAGTAGCCCAGCAGCCCGGCGAGTTGCTCGCGGTCGGCGGCGCTGCCGTATTCGGCGGTCCAGGTGTGGCCGATCCCGAAGCGTTCGTAGCGCGCCATGTCGCACAGCGGTCCGAGAGCGGTCACGGCGGCGTACAGCTCCGGGCGGCGGGTCATGGCGGCGGTCACCAGGAGTCCGCCGTTGGACTGTCCGTAGGCGCCCAGCCGGTCCGGGGCTGTGATGTTCCGGTCGATGAGATACCGGGCCGCGTCGTTGAAGTCGTCCACAGCACGCGATTTGGCGGCACCCCGTCCGGCGGCGTGCCAGGCGGTGCCGTGTTCGCCGCCACCGCGGACACAGGCCACGGCGTAGACGCCGCCTGCCTGGGCCCAGGCCCGGGCGAACGGGTTGTAGCCGGGGCGCATCGGGGTGCCGAAGCCGCCGTAGCCCGTCAGCAGCGTCGGCCGGGGTGACGCCTGGGGATGCGTGGCGTCCGCCGGGCCGAGGAGGAAGAGCAGTACCGGGGTCCCGTCATCGGCCTCGTACCGCACCTGTTGGGCCGTCAGCTCCGGTGACTCGGGATGCGGGTCCTGGGACGTCGCCGTCTCCGCGGCGGGCACCCGCGGCCGGGGCAGCGCCTGCTCGCCGGGCCACCGGGACACCTGTCCGGTGAGGGCGTCGAAGACATACACCGTGGGCGGCGTGCCGAAGTCGGTGTAGGTGAACCACACCTGGTGCCCGCCTTCGGGCCGGGTCCGCAGCACCTTGACCGCTCCACTGCCGGGCAGTGGCACCTCGCCGGTCCGCCGTCCGTCCGCCGCACGGTGCACGGTGACCCGGCTGGTCGCATCCTGGCTCCAGCACACCAGCAGCAGCGGCTCGGGCAACGCGGGCCCATCCAGCAGAACGCTCTCGTCGAGAGCGGCCTGCGGGTCCTCCGGCACCAGCTCGCGCCACCCCTTTGCCAGAACACAGTCGGTGACCAGGATGCGGCCACGGGGCGCTTCCCGGTCGGTGTGCAGGCGGGCGCCGCCGTCCCGGTGCAGCCGGATGGAGGTGAGCGCTCCGGTTTCCGCGCCGTCCACGAGGGGCCGCCAGACCGGCCGTGCGGGGTCGTCCCACACATCTCGGGCGAGCCATAGATCGTTGTGCCGGGCGACCCCGCGCGCCACGGAGACCGCCAAGCGGCTGCCGTCGGGCGCGACGGTCAGCCCGAAGTAGGCGAAGCCGTCGGTCTGTTCCCCGAAGACTTCCTCATCCTCCGTGGCGGGCCTGCCGAGTTGGTGCAGCTTGACCCGGAGCAGACCGGACGGCCCCTCAGCGGCGGGCCCGACGTAGTAGAAGCTCTTGCCTCCGGGGAGCCAGGCCACCGGAGAGTGCCGCAGCGGGCCGACCGGTCCGTCCACCAGCCCGCTGCCGTCGGCGGCGTACACCTCCAGCCGTGTGGTGTCGGCACCGTCCACCGCGAACTGGCAGGCCACCAAGTCGCCTTCCCAGGACGGCCGCCATCCTGCCAGCCGGACCCCGCCCCGCGGCTCCGCCGCGTCCGCGTCCACCACGACCCGCTCGGTGCCGTCCGCCTCGGTGACGTACAGCACCGCCTGCTCGCGTCCTGGCAGATACCGCTCGGTGAAGTAGCGGCTGCCCCGCCACACCGGTGCGGACACGCGCCGTGCCGCCGAATCCGCCGCAAGCCGCCGTTCCCAGGCGGCCAGTTGCGGCCAGGTCGCGCGCTGCGCGGCGAACAGCGCGTCCTGGCCCTCGGCCCAGGCCCGGCCGGCCTCGCCTTCCAAGTCCTCCAGCGTGCGGTACGGATCGGCGACCGGCAGCCCGTGCGGGGTTTCGACGAGGTCCTCGCGGGGTGCGGGCGGGTAGGCGAGCGGGTGAGCGGATGTCATGGGTGGCACGGAGGGTCCTCGGAGCGTTGGAGCAGGCGGGGGAAGAGCGGTTGCGCAGCGGAAGGCGGGGCCGCGGAAAAGCAGCGCGGCCCCGCCGTTCCTCACTCGGCCGGCGTCAGGCGCCGGTCACCCCTGATCGCCCTCGTACACCTCGGCGTGCCAGCGCAGCGCGGGGGCCTCGTCGGAAGCGGGGTTGCGGACGTCGCCCAACGCGGGAGCGCGGGGGCCATCGAAGTCGGGCAGCAGCATGTCGTTCTCCTCGGTGAAAAGGCCGGCCCGGAGTGGGCCGGTGCCGAGCGGGGCATTTCCGGCTCGCCTGGATCAAAAACGTAGAGGCCGCATTGCCCACCCGATGCGGTGAATTGCTGCCAAGCACCTGTCAGTTGAGGTCCGACCCCCGTTACGTTCCCGCTGACCCCCTGCCGCACGGGCCGCAGGCGTCCGCCCGCCACTCCCCAATGCCGAGGGACACCCCCGTATGAGCCTCACCAGGAAGACGAAGGTGCGCCGGCCGCTGCTCTCGCGTGGAGAGCGCGGTGCGGCCGACCGTGCGTGGCAGCGGCCTCTGGCCGCACAGCCCCCGATGGACTGGGAGCGCACCGCCGTCACGCTGCGGCACCAGCTGAAGGCGGGCGCCGTCACCCAGTACTGCGTACGCACCCTGCAACTACTCGGCTGCCCGCGCGATGCGCTGGACTATTACTGGCCGCCCCTGCTGCATCTGGAGGCTCTGGTCTACCTCGGTGACCTCGCCGTCGAACGGGAGCAGTCCCACGGCGTCCCGGCAGGCCCGGCGTGGCGCGACGGCATCGAGGAGGTGCTGCGCGGCTACGGATGCGACGACGCCGCCACCCTCGCCGAACTGCGTGCGCTGGAGGAGTACGCGCGCTGGGAGACCGAGGCCACCGGCTCGCGGGCCGCGCCGGGCGTGGGTGACCTGGTTCGTGCCTGCCACGGCCGGTCGTCCGATGTGCGGATCATGCTGCGCTTCGGGCGGCACCTTGCGGGGCTGCCGCACAGCGAAGCCTTCGACCGGCTCGCCGGACACCTGTACGCGATGGGAGAACTCACCGGTGACGTCGTCGGGTACGCAGCGGATGTGGCCGACGACTCCTGCAACTTCTACCGCATGTGCGTCTGGTCCGCCGGTACCGAGGGTGCCCGTGACCGGCTGGGCGAGATCTGGCAGCGGCTCTGCGCCGACCTGCGCCGCGACCTCGCGGCGGCCGACCACCGTACGCTGGCCCTGGTCGCGCGGGTCTTTCTGCCGCGGCCGCGCCCGCTGCGCGCCCTCGCCGTCAAACGCCGCCCCACTCGTGTGCATGCGCTGCTGCCCCGGCCGCTGCTGCGGGCGTACATCTGGTGGCGGCTGGAGCGCGGCGAGCGGCTCCGGCTCCCGGCCGTCCCGGAGCCCGTGGCCGAGTCCGTCGCCGAGCCGGGAAAGGTGACCGTTCCCGGCCAGGCACGAGCGCGCCTGGCCGAGGAGCCCTCCGTATGAGTCCGGACGCCGGGGCAGCCGGGGTGGCTCAGCTGTCGGCGCCGGGCATGTTGCCGTCCGCGTCGGTAGCGGCGGCGGCTCCGGTCATCTCGTACTCGGAACCGAGCAGGTCGGGCCGGCCCTGCGGGCGGATGTAGGCACTGGAGATGTGCAGCCAGTCCACGAAGAAGGCCGGAGCCCCCGAGGTGTCGCCGACATAGACCTTCATCTTGTCGGACGGGTGGATCGTCGCCGTCACCTGTGTACCGCGGTCGTGTTCGCGCACCTGGGTACTGAAAACGGCGAGCGAGCCGCCGTTCGCGGTGCGCAGCGCGTACGCCTTCTCGTGGGTCGGCTCGCCCCGGCTGAATTCGGCCGCGCCGTAGGGGCTCAGGAGCTTGTTCTGTGCCTTGGGGATCTTACGGATCCACTTGGTGGTCTTGGACGGACGGAAACCGCTCCCGGAGGCGCCCTGTCCGGTGTAGAGATCCAGCAGCGAGTCGGAGAGCGAGTCCGGGGACTGGGCGCCGGTCTTCTTCGCGGTGTTGGTGACCGGCACCGCGAAGCCACCCTTGTCCTTGGCGAGTCGCGGCAGCTTCTTGGTCTCGCTGTAGCTGGCGGTGACCATCTTCCAGTCGCCGCTCTTCTGCTTCTCCATGATGAGGATGCCGGGGTACTTGCCCTTCTTCTCCCCCGGCGACTTGGAGTGCGCCACCATCACGAACCAGTCGGCGGTCCCCTTCCGGGGGATGTAGAACTTCCGGTCGACGTAGCGGAACGGGTTCCGGTACTCGGCACGGTCCTTCGCCGACCAGGTCTTCTGCACCTTGAAGGTGGCCTTGCTCTGCTGGAAGACCGCGCCGCCTTCGACGGTGGAGAGCAGCTTCGGGTCGGAGTTCTTGTTGGCCTTGTTGTTGATCTTCTCGTAGTGGTCGACGAGCTTGTCGGCCTGGGCCTGGCTGACGACGCCGACGGCCGCCGAATGCTTTTTGTCGTCGCCCTTGCCCGAACCGCCGCCCGTGGAGTCCTCCGTGGAACGCCCCCCGCACCCCGCCGCCAGGAGGACCAGACTGCCCGCGCAGGCTATGCCCGCCATCCCCCGTACCGCACTCTTCATCGCATGCTCCCGCTGTTCGCTGTTGTGCGCTGGGAGTATGCCGGGTCCTCCGGACCTCTGCGGCGGCGGGGTGGTCACAAGCGCACCAGCGACGCGCCGAAAAACACTTGCGGGCGGGAAAACGGCGGCGTAGCGTCCCGGACGGCCCTGTCGCCGTCGATTGGAGAGGCCGTTGCGTATCTGAGGTCTGAGACACCGTGTGCCCTGTCTGTGTGCCACGTGTGTGACCTCGGAAGCGAGTCGGCCGGCCTCTTCGCCTCTCCCTCCTCCTTCTGAACCCCGTCCCCGGTGTTGCCCTCCGGGCCCGGTGTCTCCCGCGTTGTTCATCTCCCACCGCGATGCGACCAGGAGGCCCCTGTGGCCCTTACTCCCCCTTCCCACTCCGTCGTCTGCTCCCGGCTGAGCTTCAGCTGGCCGGACGGCACCCCCGTGCTCACCGACTTCGACCTGGCCGTCGGTCCCGGGCGCACCGGCCTGATCGGGCTCAACGGCAGCGGAAAGTCCACCCTGTTGAAGCTGCTCGCGGGCGAGCTGCGCCCGGACGTGGGCACGGTCACGGTCGCCGGCGAGGTCGGCTATCTGCCGCAGAACCTCACGCTCAACACCGCGCTGCGGGTGGACGAGGCGCTGGGTGTGGCCCGTGCCCGGGCCGCGCTGCACGCCATCGAGGCGGGCGACGTCAGCGAGGAGCACTTCACCGCCGTCGGCGACGACTGGGACGTCGAGGAGCGGTCCCGCGCGACGCTGGATCAGCTCGGCCTCGCTCATGTGGGTCTCGACCGCACCATCGGCGAGCTGTCCGGCGGCGAGTCGGTGCTGCTGCGGCTGGCGGCGCTGCTGCTGGCGAGGCCCGATGTGCTGCTGCTGGACGAGCCGACCAACAATCTCGACCGGGCGGCCCGGCAGCGGCTGCACGACGCGGTCGCCGCCTTCCCCGGCGTCCTCGTCGTCGTCAGCCACGACCGCGAACTGCTGGCCCTGGTCGACCAGATCGCCGAACTGCGCGGCGGCGAGGTCACCTGGTACGGCGGCAACCTGGCGGCCTACGAGGAGGCCGTCGCCGCCCAGCAGCAGGCCGCCGAGCGGATGGTGCGCGCGGCCGAGACGGACGTGAGGCGGCAGCAGCGCGAGCTGTCCGAGGCGCAGACCAAGCTGGCCCGGCGCGCCCGGCACGGCAAGAAGGTGCAGGCCAGCAGGAGCGAGCCGAAGATCCTGATGGGCGCGCGCAAGCGCAAGGCGCAGGAGTCGGCGGGCAAACACCGCATCCTGCACGAGCAGCGGCTCGAAGAGGCGAAGGAGCGGCTGGAGGAGGCGGCCGAGCAGGTGCGGGACGACGCCGAGATCAGCGTCGAGCTGCCGTTCACCGCGGTGCCGCGCGGCCGGCGGGTGTTCGAGCTGGACGAGGTGGAGCTGCGCAATGGCGCCCTCGCCGACATGGGCGTGCACGGCCCTGACCGGATCGCCCTCGTCGGTCCCAACGGCGCGGGCAAGACGACGCTGCTGCGCACGATTGCCGGGCAGCTGGCGCCCCCTGCGGGTGAGGTGCGCACGCATGTGCCGCTGCGCTTCTTGCCGCAGCGGCTGGACGTGCTCGACGACGCGCTCTCCCTCGTGGAGAACGTGGCCGCGCTGGCTCCGGAGGCGACCAACCAGCAGATCCGCGCCCGGCTCGCGCGGTTCCTGTTCCGGGGTGAGCGTGCCGAGCGCGCGGTCGGCACGCTGTCGGGCGGCGAGCGGTTCCGTGCGACGCTCGCCGCGGTGATGCTGGCCGAGCCGGGCCCGCAACTGCTGATGCTGGACGAGCCGACCAACAATCTGGACCTCTCCAGCGTGCGGCAGTTGCGTCAGGCGCTGTCCGGATACGAGGGGGCTCTCATGGTGGCCAGCCATGACGTCCCGTTCCTGCGGGAGTTGGGCATCACCAGGTGGCTGGAGCTGAGGGAGGGGGAGCTGCGGGAACTGGGGGAGGAGGAGCTGCGGGAAGCCGCTCCTTAGACCGTCGAGGGGCGCCCGTCAGGGTCGTTCCCCCGGTGCCGTCAGTGCCGCCAGTGCTGCCAGGCGGGCGTCGGCGCGGTCGGGGGCGTAGCGGTCCTCCACGACCATGGCGGCGGCGCCGATCAGCCCGGCGCGCTCGCCCAGCTGCGAGGTGACGACGTCGAGGTGTGCGGTGGTGCGGGGCATGGCGCGCTGGTACAGCAGCTCCCGTACGCCGGTCAGGAAGGGGGTGCCTGCCAGGTCTCCGGCGATCATCAGTACCCCGGGGTTGAGCAGGGTGACGACGGTGACCAGCACCTCCCCCACCCGGCGTCCGGCCTCGCGGGCCAGCCGTACCGCCTCCGGGCGGCCCGCGGCCAGGTGCTCGCGGACGCCGGAGCCCGAGGTGGTGGGCACACCGGCGGCGGTGAGCTGGCCGGCCAGCGCGCGCCCGCTGGCGACGGCGGCGAGACAGCCGTGGTTGCCGCACATGCACAGCGCGTCCTGGCAGTCGTGCAGCCGGATGTGGCCGATGTCACCGGCGCCGCCGTCGATACCGCGGTAGGGCCGGCCGTCCACGACGACGCCGGCACCGATCCCGGTGGCGACCTTGACCAGCAGGAACGCCGAGCAGTCGGGGTGGCCGAAGCGCTGTTCGGCGTAGGCCATGAGGTTGGCGTCGTTGTCGACGAGGACGGGTACGGACGCGTCGGCGCGTATGTGCGCCGCGTATGCCTGCTGCATCCGTTCGCGCAGCGGGTAGCAGTCCCAGCCGGGCATGATCGGTGGCTGGATGACCAGCCCCGAGGCGAAGTCGACGGGTCCGGGCACCGACAGGCCGATGCCGCAGACCCGGGACGGGTCCGTGCCGTGCTCCTCGAGCAGCGCGGCGAACCACTGGCCGAGCCGGTCGAGCACCTGGTCGGGCCCGTCGCCGATGACCATCTCGCCCGAGCGCTCGGCCAGCACGTTCCCCGCCAGGTCGAGCAGCCCCGCGGTGGCGTGCCGGGTGCCGAGGTCGGCGGCGAGCACCACGGCGTGCCCGGCGTCGAACTCCAGCCGTGCCGAGGGCCGCCCGCCGGTGGAGCCCGCCGCCGGTGTGGCCTGGCCCTCGCGCAGCCAGCCGGCGGCGAAGAGCTGGTCGAGGCGGTGGCCGACCGTTGACCTGGACAGCCCGGTGGCCTGTTGCAGGGCTCCCCGGGTGGTGGCCCGGCCGCCCCGGATGAGCTGCAGCAGATGGCCCGCGCTCGACTGGTTGCCGGTGGTACCGGTCATGCTCTCCTCAGCTCTTGTGCTCGTCGGCAGCTCTTGTGCTCGTCGGCGTCGGCTCCGCCGGGCGGCTCCAGGCCGCTCAGCTCTTGTCCGCGCCGCTGGTCAGGCCCTCGGCCGGCAGCCGTTCGGCGGCGAAGAACAGCAGGACGACGGGGATGGTCGGTACCACCGATCCTGCCATCAGCCAGCCGTCGCGGGAGACGATCTTCTTGGTGGCCGCCCTCCACGCAGGGAGGCCCTCCCGCATCCACACTGTGGCTTTTGTCCGGTCTATTCAATTTGTTCGGGCCTACCGCGGTCACCCTCGACCGCCGCGGCCACGTCTACGCGCCTCACCCTCGGTTCCGACATCGGTTCGATCCGTGTTCAGCCTGTGAGTTACGCATCTCCACCCCAGTTCTGCCTGTCCACCAGACGTAACTCCGGTGTATTTTCTACGAAACCGTCGAAGCCGAGCCGCCCGGAGTCCGTTGTGGAGCGAGTTGTCCCGTTCAGTGACCCGCGAGCCGACTCCGCAGACGGACACCGCCGACCCGGCGGTGTCGATGCCGACGGTCTCGACACCGACGGCAGGCTGAGCGCCGAGGTGGCGCAGTGACGCATCCCTCAGCGCGGGGCGGCACCGGCTGCCCCACGGCGACTGCCGCCGTGCCGTCCAGCTCCACGGTCGCGCCGCGGTTGCCCGGCGAAACCCGCAGCGAGCTGCGCCGCGCCGCCTGCCGGGTGCTGGTCGGCAACTGGACCGGCCGCTCGACCGTGCCGTCCCACGAGCTGTATCCGCACCAGTGGAGCTGGGACTCGGCGTTCATCGCCATCGGGCTGCGCCATCTCTCCCCCGTACGGGCGCAGCAGGAGATGGAGACGCTGCTGGAGGCGCAGTGGGGCGACGGGCGGGTGCCGCACATCGTCTTCAACCGCGCGGTGCCGCTGGACGCGTACTTCCCCAGCCCCGACTTCTGGCGCTCGTCCTCGGCGGGCGCCGCCGCAGGTGCGCCGCGCACGGTGGAGACGTCCGGTGTGGTGCAGCCGCCGGTGCACGCGCTGGCCGCCTGGCTGGTGCACAGCGCCGACCCGCGAACGTCGGCACGGCGCGGCTTTCTGGCCCGGGTGTATCCGCGGCTGGTGGCCTGGCACCGCTATCTGGCCGACCACCGTGACCTGGGCGGGCACGGACTGGCCGCCGTGGTCCACCCCTGGGAGCCGGGGATGGACAACAGCCCCTGCTGGGACGGGCCGCTGGCCCGGATCGAGCCGGCCGCCGCCGGTTCCTTCCGGCGGGCCGACCTGGTGCACGGAACAGCGGCCGACCGGCCCACCGACCTGGACTACGGACGCTATGTGCGGCTGGCCGCCGAGTACCGCGACCACGGCTACCGCGACGCCGCGGCCCCGCACTCCTTCGCCGTGGAGGACCCCGGGTTCAACGCCCTGTTCATCGCCTCCGAGTACGCGCTGGCCCGGATCTCTGAGGCGCTGGACGGCGATCCGGACGGCCACCGGCAGCGGGCTGCCGCGCTGACCGAGGCGCTGGTGGCGCGGCTGTGGTCGCCCGAGGCCGGGCAGTTCCTCTGCCGCGACCTGCGGGCACCGGGCCCGGACGACGACGGACGGCTGGTTTCCAAGCGCGGCGCCGCAGGGCTGCTCCCGCTGGTGGCCCCTGAACTGCCCCGCCCCATCGTGGAGTCGCTGCTGCGCACGGTCTCGGGTGAACACTTCGGCCTGGGCACGGCCGTGCGGCTGCTGCCCAGTTACGACCTGCGCGGCGCCGCCTTCGACCGGTACTGCTACTGGCGCGGGCCCGCCTGGTTCAACGTCAACTGGCTGCTGGAGCGCGGCCTGCGGCAGCACGGTGAGAGCGCGCGCGCCGACACGCTGCGCGCCGAGGTGCTGCACGCCGCCGCGGCGGGCCGCTTCGCCGAATACCTCGACCCATACACCGGACAGGGCCATGGCGCCCGCGACTTCAGCTGGACGGCGGCGCTCACCCTGGACCTGCTCGCCCGCGACGCGGAACCCACGGCAACCGCCCCGCTTCCGTCGGCCTCCGCGCACATCCCGGCGCCCGCGCCGGTGCCGGCGTCCGAGAAGGGGCCGTGAACCGATGACGGCGAACGGGCGCCGGCTGCTCGTGCACGACGGCACCTTCGCGGTGCTGGCCCCCTCAGGGGACATCGCCGGAACCCCGGGCACGCCGACACTGGACGGGCTGTTCCGCCATGACACCCGCCATCTGAGCCGCTGGCAGCTGACGCTCGACGGGGCGGCTCCGGCGGTGCTGGTTCCGGCCCCGGCCCCCGACCGGGAGGCCGACTGCCGGGAAACCAACCCGGCCACGGCCGTACTGACCCCACCCGCGACCGGCGAGGCCCCTCCCGGCTGCACCCTCTTCCGGGAACAGGCCGTGGCCGGCGGGGTGTTGACCGAGCGCATACGGGTGGTCGGCAACGACGGCGGGGCGGCACCGGTGCGCCTCAGCCTCACCATGGACGCCGACTTCGCCGACCAGCTGGAACTGCGCTCGCCGCACCACGCGTACCCGAGGCCGGAGGCCGCACGCAGCGCCGTCACCCGCCCGGACGGGATCGAGTTCCACTACCGGCGCGGCGCCGACTGGCACGCCCGTACGGTCGTGACCGCTGACCCCGCGCCCGTCGAGACCGTGCCGGCCGAGGCCACCGGATCCGCCGGTACGGCATGCCGGTTGAGCTGGCTGCTGGAGCCGTCGCCGCAGGGCGCGGTGGAGCTGCGGCTGCGGGTGGCGGCGCTGCCGCCCGGCGCGGCGGAGGCCGGCTCGGCCGCCGGTGCGTACGGCGCCGGCGACCCGGCGTCCATACGCGCACAACTGGCCGCCGCACGGCACACGTTCGTCGCGGCCGAGCCGTGCCCGAGCCGGCGTACCGCCCGGCCGGAGCTGGCTGCCGCCTGTGAGCGCGGGCTGGCCGACCTGGCGGAGCTGTGCGTGACCGTCCCCGGGCCGGACGGTGCGCCGCTGCGGGTGCCGGGCGCCGGAGCGCCCTGGTTCCTGGCGCTGTTCGGCCGGGACTCGCTGCTGACCTCCTTCTTTGCCCTCCCCTACCGCCCTGGGCTCGCCGAGGCCACGCTGCTGGCACTGGCCGCCACCCAGGCCGGGACGGTGGATCCGGAGCGGGGGGCCGAGCCCGGCAAGATCGTGCACGAGGTGCGGCACGGCGAACTGGCCGCCTTCGGACAGGTGCCGTACGGCCGTTACTACGGTTCCGTCGACTCCACCCCGCTCTTCCTCGTCCTCCTCGGCGCCTACGCCGAACAGCAGGGCGCCGAAGGCCACCAGCTCGCCCGCCGCCTGGAGCCGCAGGCGCGGGCCGCGGTGGAGTGGATGTTCGGCTATGGCGGCCTGGACGACCTGGGCTACCTCGCCTGCCGGCCGGGCGAGGGCGGCCCGGCCGACCGGAGCTGGAAGGACTCGCCCGGCGCGGTCTGCGCGGCCGACGGCACCGTGCCGGCCGGCGCCGTGATGGTGGCCGAGGTGCAGGGGTACGCGTACGACGCGCTGTGCCGCACCGCCGAGCTCGCCCGCGCCGCGTGGGGCGACCCCGGTTACGCGGGCCGGCTGGAGCGGGCCGCTGCCGCGCTGCGCGAGCGGTTCGGGGCCGACTTCTGGCTGCCGGACCGTGGCTTCCCGCCGCTCGCGCTGGACGAGAGCGGACGCCGTCTTGACGCGCTCGCCTCCGACGCGGGGCATCTGCTGTGGTCGGGCATCCTGGGACAGCGCCGGGGCGAGACGGTGGGACGGCGGCTGCTGGAGCCGGACTTCTTCTCCGGATGGGGCGTGCGCACACTGGCTGCCGGGCAGGCCGCTCACCACCCGCTCTCCTGCCACCGCGGCAGCATCTGGCCGCAGGACAACGCGCTGATCGCGCTCGGTCTGGCCCGCTACAGCCTGCGCGCCGAGGCCGCACGGCTGGCGGAGGGGCTGCTGGCCGCTGCCGCGCGGTGCGGCCACCGGCTGCCGGAGGTGCTGGCCGGGTACGACCGCGAGGAGTTCCCCGAGCCGGTCCCCTACCCGCACACCTGCTCCCCACGGGCATGGGCGGCGGCCACTCCGCTGGCTTTGCTGACGGCGCTGAGCCGGTGACGGCGGCACCGAGCCGGTGACCTGGTCCGGTGCCGCGACGTAGTCTCGCGGCATGCCGGAGGTGACAGATGAGTGAGACGCAAGCGGGCACGGGCGGTGCCGCCGGGGACGTTGTCGTACTCGGCGGCGGAGTCATCGGGCTGACGACGGCCGTGATCCTGGCCGAGCGCGGCATGCACGTACGGGTGTGGAGCGCTCAGCCGCCCGGGGAGACGACCTCCGCCGTCGCGGGCGGCCTGATCTGGCCGTACCGCATCGAGCCGGAGAAGCAGGCCCTCGACTGGGCGGTCCGCTCCTTCCGGCACTTCTCCTGGCTCGCCGAGCAGCCGCCGACCACCGGGGTACGGCTGGTGCGCGGACGGATGCCGGGCAGCACCCCGCCGCCGGAGTGGACCGCGCTGACCGGGTCTCCTCCCCGCGCCCCGCTTGTCGACATGCCAAGCTATCTCCGCTACCTGGCGGGCCGGTTCGAGTCCGCTGGCGGGCGCTGGGAGCAGCGCACGGCCCGCTCCCTCAGCGAGGCGGCAGCCGCGGCCCCCACCGTCGTCAACTGCGCCGGGCTCGGCGCCCGCGAACTGGTGCCGGACCCTGCGGTGCGTGCCGTGCGCGGGCAGCTCGTCGTCGTGGAGAACCCGGGCATCGAGGAGTGGTACGTCGCGGTGAACGACAGCGCCACCGAGACGACGTACATCCTGCCGCAGCCCTACGGCGTGGTGCTCGGCGGTACGGCGGAGGACGGCGCCGAGCAGCGCGAGCCGGATCCGGCGACCGCGGCGGCGATCGTCCGCCGCTGCGCCGCCGTCCACCCCGAACTGGCCACCGCCACCGTCCTCGAACACCGGGTGGGCCTGCGCCCGTTCCGCCCCTCGGTCCGGCTGGAGGCGCAGCGGGTGCCCGACGGACGCGGCGGCACCTCACTGTGCGTCCACAACTACGGCCACGGCGGCGCGGGCGTCACCGTCTCCTGGGGCTGCGCGGTGGACGCTGCGCGTCTGGTGGGGCCGCCGTGACAGAGCGCACCCGGCATGGGGGGCTGCGCTTGCCATTCAGGGGCGCGGGGAACTGCGCGACAAGCCACAAACACACCCGCAGCCTGCAACGCACAGCAAGGGGCAGCCCCTACTCAGCACCATCCGCGGCGCACGTCTCGACGGGCCTCCCCGCCGTCAGCCCGTACTTCGCCCGCCCATCCAACAACAACGGCACCAGCGCCCGCTGCGACTGCCGCAGCGGCACAAACGCCCCACCACCGCGCGACAGCGCAACCCGCACACCGTGCAGCCGCAACGTGGAGCCGACCTCACGCCACTGCCCCGCGCTCAGTGCGTACCCGCAGGGCGGGTCGCCCAGCACCTGATCCTCGTCCGGCTCCTCATTGTCCGCGCCGTCCAGATAGACGGGACCGCGATCGGCAAAGCCCTCAGCGCGGGCCTGCCGAGTGGCCGCCTCGACCCGCCCACGGTGCTTGCCCGCGAACTCGAACAAGCCGTCCAGCGCGGCCAGATGAACTCCCACGCGGCGACGGTTGTTGACGGCCTCGTCAGACTTCTCCGCATCAGTGAGAGGGTCAGTACGCGTCTCGGCAAGAAGCCCAACTGCGTGCTTGACGCCCACCGCGTTGCGGAGGATGCGCTCCTGCCCGTCTCCCGCGACCTGTTTCACGGGCTCGCCGGTCTCCGGATCGGTCCAGATGCCGTAGATGCCGGTGCTGTATCCCGCGCCCCCCGCGGCGGGCCGCACAAAGCTCTCGGACAGCGCCGCCGACTCCCGGTGCAGGGCCTGCGCGGTGTTGAGGTTGCGGGGCCACAGGGAGAGCAGGTCCTTGACGTAGTACGGCGGATGAGCGCTGTATTCGTGCAGGTCGTAGACGGTGTCGGGGCGCAGGTCGCGGAGGACGGCGGCCATGGCGCGGGCCTCGGGGGTCCTCAGCGCGAGGTGATCGCGGTTGATGTCGGTGCCCGTGGAGTTGCCCCGGGTGTCCGCGGCCCGGCCGTCGGGGTTGGCGGTGGGGACGACCAGCAGCGTCGTACGGGAGAGAAAGCGCTCCGTGGCGCGGTCGCGGGCGAAGGCCAGATCCCGCACGGTGCTCAGGCACGCCTCGCGGCCCGCGGGTTCGTCACCGTGCTGGGAGCAGACCAGCAGTACGGAGTTGCCGCGCCGCACCACTGCGGGGCCGGGCGGCGCGGGGGCGCCGACGCTGACCAGCTGGAGGGGGCGGCCCTGCGCGGTGCGGCCGATGGTCTCCAGGGTGACGCGAGGGCTGGCGCGGTCCACGGCGCGGAGGAACTGCTGCTCCTCGGGCTGCGTCGTCCACCGCTCACCGTGTGAGCGTTCGAACCCGGTGCGCGGCGCCGGGGAGTGCGTGCCGGTGCCCGGGGTGGCCCGCGCCGAGGTGGTGGCGAGCAGGGGGACGAGTAGCGCCGCCGAGGTCAGGGCAGCGGTCTTCCACCGTGAGCGGCCGGGCCGCGCGCTTGTCACCATATGCGGGACAGTAGTCGTACGAACTGCCGTGCAGAAGGGGGCGTATGTCGCCTGGATGACGGCCGGATGACGATGGTTGCTGTGGACATGCAGTGTGACGCGTGAGTACATACGCTTCGGACGAAGTGACTCCTGTCGTCGAAGAAGTGGCTCCTGTCGCAGAAGAGTTGGAGGACTCGTGCGTCACAGACTGATCGTCCCGGGTGCGATAGCGGCGGCCTCGCTGCTGCTGGCGGTCCCGGCCTCGGCGGCCGAACCGACCCCGGGAGCCCCGGGTGTGGGCGACCCCTACTACCCGGACTACGGGAACGGCGGCTACGACGTCTCCCACTACGACCTTCGGCTCACCTACCAGCCGAAGACGGACAAGCTCACGGGTACCGCCACCCTGCTGGCCACAGCGCAGCAGGACCTGTCGCGCTTCAACCTGGACTTCGCACTGGACGTCAGCGAGGTGCGGGTGAACGGGAAGAAGGCCGGCTTCACCACCTCGGGCGCGCACGAGCTGGAGGTGACCCCGGCCGAGCCGCTCGCCAAGGGCGAGAAGGCCACCGTCGTGGTGCGCTACCACGGCATCCCCTCCAAGGTGAAGGTGAACGACTACACCTCCTGGCACCGCACCAAGGACGGCGGCGTGGCCGCCAACGAGCCCGAGGCGGCCTGGTGGTGGTTCCCCAGCAACGACCACCCCACCGACAAGGCGAGCTACGACATCAGCGTCGCCGTCCCCGACGGAACCCAGGCCATCAGCAACGGCACCCTCCAGTCGCAGCGCTCGCAGGCGGGCTGGACGCGCTTCAACTGGCGCTCCCGCTCTCCGCAGGCCACCTATCTGGCCACTCTGGCGCTGGGCAAGTTCGACATCACGACGGCGAAGACCGACTCGGGACTGCCCGTCATCAACGCCTACAGCAAGGACCTGGGCGAGCACGAGGGCGCCGCGCGGGCCAGCGTGGAGCGCACCGCCGAGCTCACCGAATGGCTGGAGGGCTACTTCGGCAAGTACCCCTTCGAAGCGATGGGCGGCTACGTCCCCAACACCGACACCACCTACGCGCTGGAGACGCAGACCCGCCCCTTCTACAGCCCCGACGACTTCGCCGACGGCTCCAACACCTCCGTCGTCGTCCACGAGATGGCCCACCAGTGGTACGGGGACAGCGTCTCCGTCAAGGGCTGGAAGGACATCTGGATCAACGAGGGCTTCGCACGGTACGCGCAGTGGCTGTGGTCCGAGGACCAGGGCGAGGGCACCGCGCAGGAGCTGGCCGACTACGCCTATGCCGCGCATCCGGCCGACGACGCCTTCTGGAAGGTCAAGCCGGGCGACCCGGGCCCGGAGAACCAGTTCCACCGCGCGGTCTACGACCGGGGCGCCATGGCGCTGCAGGCGCTGCGGAACGAGATCGGTGACAAGGACTTCTTCGCCGTGCTGAAGGGATGGCCGCAGGAGCACAAGGGCGGCAACGCCGAGGTGGGCGACTTCGTCGCCTATGCGGAGAAGGTCTCCGGCAAGCCGCTCGCCGAACTCTTCGACACCTGGCTGTACCAGCCGTCGAAGCCGTCGGCGAAGGCCGGGGCGGGCGCGGCGTCCTTCGCCGTGAAGGGCACCCCGAAGCAGCCCCGCTCCTGGAAGCAGATCCACACGGCGGACCATCCCCGCCACTGAACCGCCGGCTCCGTCCCCTGCGGGGGCACCCCCCTGCGTGCGGGTGTCCCCGTAACGGGCCTCAGCGGCGGGCGGCGCGCGCCCTGCGTGCGTACGGAAGGAAGCGCAAGCGCTCCGGCAGCAGGGGCAGGGTCCGGGCGAGGACCTTGCCGAGGCGGCGCAGCCGGCGGTCCTGACGGGGCGTCCAGGGCAGGCCCAGCGCCTCCCGGGCTTCGGGCGGCATCAGCCCGATGGTCAGGAAGCGCCGGAACCGGGCGAAACCGGGGACGACGAGCGGCCACACGGCTCGCAGAGCAGAGCGCACGGGCCGCGGCCCGTAGGGCGGCGGCGGGATGTCGGTGTTCACAGCGGTGAGCTCGCCGACCACCTTCGTCGGCTCGATCTCTTCGGCCAGCATCCGGCGCCAGTAGGGCCAGAACTCCTCCCGCGTCGCGGGCATGTCCCGGTCGTGGATGCCCAGCACGCGGCCGACCCGCAGCCACTCCGCGTACAGCCTGCGCTCCTCGTCGTCCGTGTAGGGGCGGCGGCCGAGATACCGCTGGGCGTGCCGGTAGACGGGAAAGCCGGTGGCGTGCACCCACGCGTAGTAGGCGGGGGTGAGCGCGTGGTAGCGGCGGCCGTGCGCGTCGACGCCCTGGATCGTCTTGTGCAGCTCCCGCAGCCTGCGCCCCTCGGCGATCCCCTCCTCGCCGCCGTAGACCCACAGCAGCAGGCTCCGGACCGAGCGTTCACCGCGGCCCCAGGGGTCGGTGCGGAAGACGGAGTGGTCGTCCACTCCCGCGCCGACAGCGGGGTGAGCGACCTGGAGCGTGAGCGCGGCGGGGAGCATGAGCAGCGAGCGCACCTCCCCGACGACGTCCCACAGGATGCCGTCCGGGGGCGGAGGCTCAAGGCCGGTGTACACCGGCCGCTCTCGTTCGCTTGCCTGCACTCTTCTCATGATGCCCCCGCGCCCCCCATCATGCCTGCGGTGGCCGTTCCCGGCGCGGCGAGGGCCGCCGTGGGCGCTGAGCGGAACGTGAGCACCCCTGTGCTGCTCAGTGATCACTAACTGGCCTATATTGGTGCGGCGTTGATCGGAGGGCTGCGGCTCAGCTCTCGCCTCTGCCCGGTTCCGTCCCCCTAGGACCTGATTGATGACCTCCCCCGAGATAGCACCGCCACCGGCCGCAGGCGCGGGCCAACCGGCAGCCGGCTCAGCCCAGCCGGTCACAGGCAGCATTCAACCGACCGTGCACGCCGGTCAGCCAGCCGCCGCAGGTGACGGGACCGCGGCCGGCACGGCGCTCGCGCTGCTGATCTCCGTCGTGGTGGCGGGCGCCGCCTGCCTGATCGCCGTCTACTCCAGCGCCGAGTCGGCGCGTGCCGGGGTCGCCTGGGGCACCGGCGCTGCCGGTGCGGTGCTGTGCGCTGCGGTCACGGTGGCGGCGCACGCCCGGCTCACCAGCCGCTCGCTGCGGGCCGCGGTGTCCGCAGGACAGACCAGGCTGGCCGAACGGGAGGCGGCGGACAACTACTTCGCCGACGGCACCGTGCCCGCCGTCGTGGAGCGGCTGCGCCGCGGCGGATCGGCCGAGACCGCGCTGGCCGAGGCGCCCCCGGTCTCGTCCGAGGCACAGCGCCGGGTACTGATCAGCCTCGCGCGCGAGGTCCACAGGGGCGAGAACATGCGTGCCGCGGCGATGTCCGCGTGCGCCAACGCTGCGGGCCGGGTGCAGGCGCTGGCCACCAGCATGGCCGCCGACCTGCGCGAGATGGAGCACCGGCACGCGGACGAGGACGTGCTGGCCGACCTGTTGGAGCTGGACCACAGGAACGCCCAGATGGGCCGGATCGCCGACTCCATCGCCGTGCTGACCGGCGCCCGTTCGGGCCGCCGCTGGGCCAAGCCGATCGTGATGGAGTCCATCCTGCGCGGCGCCATGGGCCGGATCAGCGGCTACCAGCGGGTGCGGCTGCACTCCACGAGCGAGGTCGCCATCGCGGGCCACGCGGCCGAGGGCGTCATGCACCTGCTGGCCGAACTGATGGACAACGCGGCGAACTTCTCCCCGCCCACCTCCGAAGTGCACGTCTACGTCGAGGAGGTGGCCGCAGGCGTGGTCATCACCATCGAGGACGGCGGCCTGGTGATGGGAGAGGTCGCGCTGCGCCGCGCCCAGCAGGCCGTCTCCGCCGACCACGGCGACCTGACCACACTGTCCGGTACCCGGCTCGGCCTGGCCGTGGTGGGGCGGCTGGCCCGCAAGCACGGCCTGTCGGTCTCCTTCCGGCCGTCCGCGCACGGCGGCACGGGCGTACTCGTGCGGATCCCGCGCGAGCTGCTCACCGAACGACGCCGAGAGGAGCCCGCCCCCATGCCACCGGCTGCCGAGCCCGCCCCGGCGCCCCGAGCCTCGCTGGGCGCCCAGAGCACCCCGCCGCCGACCGACCATGTGCGCCCCGTGACGGAGCACTCGGGACCGGCGGCCGACCACGCCGGGCAGCAGGATCCTGCCCGCCCGGCGCAGCAGCGCGCCGAGGGCCACGACCAGCAGGGGAGCGGCGGCTACGCGAACGCGGCCCCGCCACCCCAGGTGTACGGCGAGAGCGGACTGCCCAAGCGGCGGCGGGGCCAGACCCTCGCGGCCGTCGCCAGGGCCACCGCCGCCTCGTCACAGACGGAGCGCTCCCAGTCCGGCGCGGAGCACGGGGCCGGCGAGGAGGCGGCAGCGGACGGCACATCCCCGGCGGCCGGCCGCGCCAAGCGTCCTTCCGGCACCCGGTTCGGCGACTTCCGGCGGGCCGTCCAGGGCACCGGCGATCCGGAAGAGTCCGGCACGTCTTCCCCCTCCTCCCCCACCCGCTCCTCTTCCCTCTCGGAGGACGACACCGAATGATCACTGACAGCAAGCTCGACTGGCTGCTGGAGAACCTCCTGGAGCGCACCCCCGGTGCCCGGCACGCTCTCGTGCTCTCCCGTGACGGCCTCAAGCTGTGCCGTACACCCGAGCTCTCCATCGACCAGGCCGACCAGCTCGCGGCCATCTCGGCCGGCATCCAGAGCCTGTCGCACGGGGCTTCCGTGGAGTTCGGCGACGGCAACGGCGGGGTACGCCAGGCGATGGCCGAGTTCTACGGCGGCATCCTGTTCGTCGTGGAGGCGGGCGACGGCGCGCACCTGGCCGTCATCGCCGAGGAGGACTCGGACGTGGGGCTCGTCGGCCACAACATGAACGAGCTGATCGAACAGCTCAGCGAGTACCTGAGCGCCCCGCCGCGCCAGACGGCCGCGGGCGACGTCCGCAGCGGCTCGGCGGACGGAGGCGGAGCAGTATGACCCGGCCGGGCCGGGACGAGGACCCGGACCGGCTGTACACCGTCACCGGCGGGCGCAGCCGTTCCACGACCGGAGCCGACACCTTCGACCTGGTGACGCTCGTGGTCAGCGAGAGCGCCCCCGTGCGTGGCATGCAGTCGGAGCACGCCGCGATTTTGAGAATCTGCCGCTTCCCCACAGCGGTCGTGGAGCTGGCCTCCGATCTGGGCCTGCCGGTGAGCGTCGTCCGCATCCTGCTGGGCGACCTGCTCGCCCAGGGGAAGATCACCGCTCGCCATCCGCGGCGGGCCCGGACCGCTGACGCACTGCCCGATCCCGACATCCTTAAGCAGGTGCTCGTTGGACTCCGCAACATCTGAAGCGAACCCGGTGACGACAGCTGGCACCGAAGCCCGCCCGCCGCTGCTCAGTACCGCGGCCCAGGGGCTGAAGATCGTGATCGTCGGCGGCTTCGGCGTCGGCAAGACGACCATGGTGCGGGCCGTCAGCGACATCCGTCCGCTCAACACCGAAGAGACCATGACCCGCGCCGGCGAGGGCGTCGACGACCTCTCGGCCGTGCAGGGCAAGACGACCACCACCATCGCCTTCGACTTCGGCCGGATCAGCCTCAACGACGAGACGGTGCTGTATCTGTTCGGCGCACCGGGTCAGGAGCGGTTCTGGTTCCTGTGGGACCGGCTCTTCTCCGGCACCCTGGGCGCCGTCGTGCTGGTGGACACCCGGCGGCTGGAGGACTCCTGGTACGCCATCGACCGGCTGGAGGCGCACGGCACGCCGTTCATCGTCGCGTGCAACGACTTCGGCGGCCCCCGGCACGCCGTCGAACAGGTGCGTGAGGCCCTGGATCTGCCCGCTGAGATCCCGCTCATCCAGTGCGACGCGCGGTCCCGCGAGTCCAGCAAAGAGGTGCTGCTCGCCCTCGTCCAGCACCTGTACACCCTGTCCACCGCGCGTACCGCCCCGGAGAACACCCTTTGACACCCGCTCAGCACCACGGCACCACCGCCGCACCGCCGCCAGGCTGCCCCGCACACCCGAGCCCGGACGCCGTTCCCCTGATGGGCCCGCGCTTCCAGAACGACGACCGGGCCAGGCTCTACCGCGACATGTACGAGCAGCACGGTCCGCTCGCGCCGGTGGTGCTGCCGGGAGACGTGCCCTGCTGGCTGGTGCTCGGCTACCGGGAGCTGCACCAGGTCACCTCCGATCCGGTGCTCTTCAGCCGGGACTCGGGGCTGTGGAATCAGTGGCCGAACATTCCGGCGGACTGGCCGCTGCTGCCGATGGTGGGCAAGCAGCCGTCGATCCTCTACACCGTCGGTGAGCGGCACCACCGCCGTGCGACGCTGGTCAGCGACGCGCTGGCCGCAGTCGACCCGTTCGAACTGCGCAACCACGCCGAGCGGTTCGCCGACCAGCTGATCGACGGAATCTGCGGGCGCGGCTCGGCCGATCTGATCGCCGAGTACGCCAAGGTGCTGCCGGCGCTGGTGCTCGCCCAGCTCTACGGCTTCTCCGACGAGGCGGGGGCCGCGCTGGTGCCCGACATCAACGCGCTGGTGGACGGGGACGCCGACGCGCTGCCGGGCAGTGAGCGGGTGCGGGCGGCGATCACCTCACTGCTCGCCTCCCGGCGCGAGGCACCCGCCGCCGGGGTGGCCTCCCGGATGCTGCACCACGACTTCTCGGACGACTTCTCCTTCGAGGAGATCGTCGAGGACATGATGGTGAACATCGTGGCGGGCCATCAGCCGACCGCCGACTGGATCGGCAACTCGCTGCGGCTGATGCTCACCGACGACCGCTTCGCCGCCTCCCTCTCCGGCGGCCGGCACAGCGTCGCCGAGGCCATGAACGAGGTGCTGTGGGAAGACACCCCCAGCCAGAACATCGCGGGCCGCTGGGCGACCCGCGACACGCAGCTCGCAGGCCGGCACGTCGCCGCCGGCGATCTGCTGATGCTCAGCTTCGCCGCGGCCAACGGCGACCCCCAGGTGCGCCCGGACCGCTCCGCCTTCACCGGCGGCAACAGCGCCTTCCTCTCCTTCGGGCACGGCGAACACCGCTGCCCCTACCCGGCGCAGGACATCGCCGAGGGCATCGCGCGTACCGGTATCGAGGTGCTGCTCGACCGGCTGCCGGACGTGGACCTGGCGGTCAGCCGGCAGGCTCTGGTCTGGCGTCCTTCGCCGTTCCTGCGGGGTCTGGCGTCGCTCCCGGTCCGCTTCTCCCCGACCCCCACCAGCACCGCAGGAGGCTATCGATGACGTCGTGTCCCGTCACCGGAACGGATGCCGCCGCCGACGAGGTGATCGTGCTCGACCCGCTGGTGCGTGACCTGGCGGGCGAGGGCGCCCGGCTGCGCGCCGCCGGGCCGCTCGCGCCCGTCGAACTGCCGGGCGGTGTACGGGTGTGGGCGGTCACCCACCACGCGGCGGCCCGCAAGCTGCTGACGGACAGCAGGCTGGTCAAGAACATCGACCACTGGGCGGCCCACCAGCGGGGCGAGATCCCGCAGACCTGGCCGCTGATCGGACTGGCCGACCCCGGCCCCAGCATGCTCACCTTCGACGGCCCCGAACACCGCAGGCTGCGCACGCTGACGGCGCAGGCCCTCACCCCGCGCCGGGTGGCGGCGATGCGGCCCCGCATCGAGGAGATCACCCGCGAACTGCTGGACGACCTGTCCGCGAAGGCCGACTCCGAAGGCCGGGTCGACCTGAAGGCCGGCTTCGCCTACCCCCTGCCGATGGCCGTGATCGGCGACCTGCTGGGCATCGACACCACCCAGATCCCGCGGCTGCGCACGCTCTATGACGGCTTCTTCAGCAGCGTCACCCCGCCGGAGGAGGTCCAGGGCATCATCGCCGAGCTGGGCTCGCTGTTCAGCGCCGTGCTCGCGCAGAAGAAGGAGTCACCCGGTGACGATCTGACCAGCGCGCTGCTGGCAGCCGCCGAGGAGGGCGACTCGCTCAGCGACGAGGAGGTCCTCGCCACCGTCCAGGTGCTGATCACCGCCGGGCACGAGACGACGATCAGCCTGATCGTCAGCGCGGTACGGGCGCTGCTCACCCACCCCGGACAGCTCGCCCTGGTCCGCTCCGGCGAGGTGAGCTGGGAGGCGGCCATCGAGGAGACCCTGCGCTGGGACGCGCCGACCACCCATGTGCTGATCCGTTTCGCGACGGAGGACATCGATGTCGGCGGCACCGTGATGAAGCAGGGCGACGCGGTGATCATCGCCTACGGTGCCATCGGACGGGACGAGCGGCAGCACGGGCCCGACGCGGGGCGCTTCGATGTCACACGTACGCCCCCCACCCGGCATCTGTCCTTCGGCCACGGGCCCCATGTGTGCCCGGGGGCACCCTTGTCCCGCCTGGAGGCGCTGGTGGCGCTGCCCGCACTTTTCGACCGGTTCCCGGAACTGTCCCTCGCCGTCCCCCCGGAAGAGCTCCGCAACAAGCCCGCGATCACCCAGAACGAGCTGTACGAATTGCCCGTGCGGCTGCACTAGCGCAGTTCCCCGCGCCCCGTAAGGGGCGCGGGGAACTGCGCGACCAGCCACAACGCGCCCGCAGCCTGCAACGGGCAGCAAGGGGCAGCCCCTACTTCAGCCGCTCCTCCGCAGCAATCGCCCGCACGCGCCCCCTCACGGCAAACCAGCCGCCCACCAGCGCGGCGGCGATCAGTGGCACCAGCATCACGGTCTTGCGGCCCACGTCGGGGTCGTCCCACATCAGGACGACGACGCCCACGAGGAACGCGATCGTCACCCACTCGGTGAAAGGCGAGCCGGGCAGCCGGAAGGAGGGCCGGGTGACCAGCCCGGCCTTGGCGCGCCGTACGAACACCCAGTGGCACAGCATGATGGTGCACCAGGTGCTGACGATGCCGAGGGCCGCGATGTTCAGCACGATCTCGAACGCCTTGCCGGGCACCACATAGTTGAGCCCGACACCCACCACGCAGACGGCGGCAGTCAGCAGAATGCCGCCGTACGGCACCTGGCTGGAGTTCATCCGGGCGGTGAACTTGGGCGCCGACCCTGCGGCGGCCATGGACCGCAGGATGCGCCCTGTCGAGTACAGGCCGGAGTTGAGGCTGGACATGGCGGCGGTGAGGACGACGAGGTTCATCACGTCGCCGGCGCCGTCGACGCCGAGCTTGGACAGCACGGTCACGAACGGGCTCTGGCCGTCGGTGAACTGGTCCCAGGGCAGCAGCAGCGCCAGCAGCAGCACGGAGCCGGCGTAGAAGAAGCCGACGCGCCACATGATGGCGTTGACGGCCTTGGGGACGACCTTGTGCGGCTGGGCGGTCTCGCCCGCCGTCACACCGACCAGCTCCACGCTGGAGTAGGCGAAGACGACGCCCTGCATCACGATGACGACGGGCATCAGCCCACTGGGGAAGAAGCCGCCGTGGTCGGTGATCTGGCCGAGCCCCGGCGTGGTGCCGCCGACGGGGTGCTGGGTGGCGAGCAGCACGATGCCGATGACCATGAAGACGACCAGCGCGGCCACCTTGATCACCGCGAACCAGAACTCCAGCTCCCCGAAGATCTTCACGGAGATCATGTTGACGGCGAGCACCACGGCCAGCGCGATCAGCGCGAGCACCCACTGCGGGATGTCGGTGAAGAAGCTCCAGTAGTGCGTGTAGAGCGCGATGGCGGTGATGTCGGCGATGCCGGTCGTCGACCAGTTGAGGAAGTACATCCAGCCGGCGACATAGGCGCCCTTCTCGCCGAGGAACTCCCGCGCGTAGGAGACGAAGGAGCCGGACGAGGGCCGGTGCAGCACCAGCTCGCCGAGGGCCTTGACGACGAAGAACGCGAAGAGCCCGCAGACGGCGTAGGCGAGGGCGAGCGCCGGTCCAGCGGAGGCGAGGCGTCCGCCGGCCCCCAGGAACAGTCCGGTGCCGATCGCCCCACCGATGGCGATCATGTTGATGTGACGTGCTTTGAGGTCCTTGCTGTAGCCGGTGTCACCGGCGTCGGCAGCCGCCCCGTGCGGGGGCGGCGTTGCGACCTGGTCGCCTCCGCCGGGTTGCGACGGCTTGGCGTCCTGGACGACGTCGTTGCTCACAGTTGGTCCAACTCACTCTGGGATGGGCTTTGCCGGGTCGGCGGCCGGCGTGATCACGGCTGCGGACCAATGCGTCACCTAACCCCGGAGGAGCCGGCTATGCGGTGACGCACCACACACCCTGGGGTTTCTCACACGTGATCTCCGTACAGACCGTCGATGACCTCCAGGTAACGGGAAAGGATCACTTTCCGGCGCAGTTTGAGCGAGGGGGTCAGCTCCCCCGTCGCCGCCGTCCACTCCCCGTCCAGCAGCCGGTAGCGCCTGACCTGTTCGGTGCGGTTGAGGCGGGCGTTGGCCGCGGCCACGGCACGGTCGATCTCGGCGCGCACGGCGGGGTGCGCCGGCAGTTCCCCTGGCGGTACGTCGATCCCGTTGCGGGCCGCCCAGGCCGGTGCCGTCTCGCCGTCCAGGACCAGGAGGGCGACCAGATAGGAGCGGCCGTCCCCGTGCACCAGGGCCTGGCCGACGAGGGGGTGTTCCTTGAGGGCGTTCTCCACCAACGCCGGTGAGACCTTCTTGCCCGTGGAGGTGACGATCATCTCCTTCTTGCGGCCGGTCAGCCACAGGAAGCCGTCCTCGTCGATCCGGCCGATGTCCCCGGTGGCGAACCAGCCGTCCGCGTCGGTGCCCTGCTCGACCGAGCCGTCGGCCCGCAGATACCCCGCGAACAGGGTGGTACCGCGCACCAGGATCTCCCCGTCCTGGGCGGTACGGATCTCCGTTCCGTCGAGCGGACGCCCGACCGAGCCGAGCCGGAAGGCGGCCGGGCCGTTGAGAGTGAGCGCCCCGGTGGTCTCCGTCAGCCCCCAGGCGTCCATGATCACGATGCCGAGCCCCGCCCAGAAGTCGAGCACCTCTCTCGGCATGGGCGCCGAGGCGCTGGCCGTCCACACCAGCCGGTCGAACCCGGCGGGCTCCAGCAGCGGCCGCAGCACCTCGTCGCGGGCCTTCTCGTACGCCGCTGCCAGCCCGGGCCCCGGCGGGATACCGCGCTCGCGGCAGCGCACATGGGCGCGGGCCGCCTTCGCCGCCTCGGCCACGGCGGCCCGGCGCTCGGCGGGCAGCCCCTCCAGCCCGGTACGGACGGCGGCGGCCAGCTTCTCCCACACCCGCGGCACCCCGAAGAACTCGGCCGGGTGCAGCTCGCGCACCAGCGCCGCCACATTCGCGGGGTCGTCGCACAGGTGGACGTGCGAGGCGCGCAGGACGGGCAGATAGATGCCCAGCATCCGCTCGGCGATATGGGCGAAGGGCAGATAGCAGATGTGGTCGGCGTGGTCGGGCAGTTCGGTGACGCCGTCGAGCGCGACTCCGTTGAGGACCACGTTCCGGTGACTGATCACCACGCCTTTCGGGTCGCCCATGGTGCCCGAGGTGTAGACGACGGTCACCGGGTCGGCGGAGCACACCCTGCGCCACGTCTCCTCGAAGCGGTCCGGCTGGTACGGGCGCGCCAGCGCCTGCCACGCGAGGTGCGGGCCGACGGCGTCCTCGTCGACGACCACCAGTTGCCGGATTCCGCCGAGGATCTCGCCGCCGGGCGCCATCAGCGACTCCCAGCGCGCCCGCTCCTCCGCTCCCCCGACGACGGCGATGCGGGCCCGCGAGTGCCGGGCGATATGGGCGAGCTGGTCGGGCGCGGCGGTGCCGTAGACGGAGACCGGAACGGCGCCCAGATGGACGAGCGCGAGGTCGGTCAGCCAGTGCTCGGGCCGGTTCCCCATCATCAGCAGTACGTGCGCGCCCGGGGTGACGCCCAGCGCGTCGAGCCCGGCGGCCAGTTCGGCGATCCGGTGGCGGACCTGGGCCCAGGTGAGGGTGGTGCGCCCGCGCCGGGCGTACCAGGTCAGCGCCGGAAGGTCAGCGTGGTCCTGCACATTGCGCAGCAGCAGGTCCGGGATGGTCAGCTCGGACGTGTCCTTGGGGAGTCGCAGGATCGTCGTCATGGCTCCTCCGCGCGTGAAGGTGGGCCGAAGGTTTCACAGGAGTGGTGAGACAGCAATACTGTTGAACGTGATCGGTACGGTCGGCACCCCCGTGGTGCCGTGGTGAGAGGGGCGCGGCAGATGCAGCGACAGGACGGGCCGGCGGGCGAGCCCACCGGCCGGCTCACCACCGACGAGCTCACCGTCGACCAGCTCGCGGCCCGCGCGGGCGTGACCGTACGTACGGTCCGTTTCTACAGCACGCGGGGCCTGCTGCCGCCGCCCACGATCGGCCCCCGCCGTGTCGGACGGTACGGCCCCGAGCACCTCTCCCGGCTGGCGCTCATCGAGGAGTTGCAGAACCAGGGCATGACACTGGCGGCCATCGAGCGCTATCTGCAACGCCTCCCCGACGACATCAGCGCCCACGACCTGGCGATCCACCGCGCGGTCGTCGCCTCCTGGATGCCGGACACGGTGGACGAGACGACGCGGGCCCAACTGGAGGGCCGGGTGGGCCGGGAGCTGACCGACGACGACCTCAAGCGGCTGGAGGCGATGAGCGTCCTCGCCCCCACGGACGACCCGGACATCTTCCGCGTCGATCCGGCACTGGTGCAGCTCGGGGTGCGGCTGCTGGACGTACCGATCTCACAGGAGGCGATCCTGGCGGCGCGCGAGGTGATGATCGAGCACACCCGCTCGGCCGCACGGGAGCTGAGCAGGCTGTTCAAGCAGGAGGTGTGGGACCCCTACCAGGAGCTGGAGCCGGACCAGGACCGGCTGAAGCGGATGAAGTCGCTCTCCGCGCATATGCAGCCGATGGTGGTGCAGGCCCTGTTGACGGCCTTCCAGCGCTCCATGAAGGAGGAGCTGCGCCAGGTCTTCCCCTCCGTGAACGGCCCGGACCCCGCGGCGGAGTGACGGCGGGGCCCGGCTGGCACATACCGACCGGTCAGTCGCTGAAGGTCTCGCCCCTGGCGGCCTTCTCCTCCAGCAGCGCCGACACCGCGAACCGTTCCCCGTACCGCTCGCCCAACTCGCGGGCGCGGGCGACGAAGCCGGGCAGCCCGCCCTCGTAGCCATTGATGTACTGGATCACGCCACCCGTCCAGGCGGGGAAGCCGATGCCCATGATGGAGCCGATGTTGGCGTCGGCCACGGTGGTGAGCACGCCCTCCTCGAACAGCCGGACGGTGTCCAGCGCCTCGGAGAAGAGCATCCGCTCCTGCATGTCCCGCAGCGGAATGCCGGTGTCCCCCTCCTTCGTGCTCGTGCCTTCCTTGACGAAATGCTCCCGCAGGCCGGGCCACAGCCCGACGCGCTTGCCGTTCTCGTCGTAGTCGTAGAACCCGGCGCCTGCGCTGCGCCCGGTGCGGCCGAACTCGTCCACCATCCGGTCGAGTACGGCATCGGCCGGATGCGCGGGCAGTTCCCTGCCCTCGGCGCGCAGGGCCTGCCGCGTCTCGTCGCGGATCCTGCGCGGCAGGGTGAGGGTGAGCTCGTCCATCAGGGAGAGCACCTTGGCCGGGTAGCCGGCCTGCGCCGCTGCCTGCTCCACGGTTGCCGGATCCACGCCCTCGGCCAGCAGTGCGACGCCCTCGTTGATGAAGTGGCCGATGACACGTGAGGTGAAGAAGCCGCGGGAGTCGTTGACCACGATGGGTGTCTTCCGGATCTGCCGTACGAGGTCGAAGGCGCGGGCCAGCGCCTCGGCGCCGGTCTCCTTGCCCTTGATGATCTCGACCAGCGGCATCTTGTCGACGGGTGAGAAGAAGTGCAGTCCGATGAAGTCGGCCCGGCGCTCCACTCCTTCGGCGAGCGAGGTGATCGGCAGGGTGGAAGTGTTGGAGCACAGCAGCGCATCGGGCGCCACGATGTGCTGGATCTCCTGGAACACCTTGTGCTTGAGCGCGGGGTCCTCGAACACCGCCTCGATCACCGCGTCGCAGCCGGCCACGGCCTTCGGGTCGGCGGTGGGGGTGATCCGCGCCAGCAGCTTGTCCCGCTTGGCCTCGGTGGTCTTCCCGCGCGAGAGCGCCTTCTCCAGCAGGCCCGCCGAATACGCCTTCCCCTTCTCGGCCGCTTCCTGGGTGAGGTCCTTGAGGACGACGTCGATCCCCGCCTTCGCACAGGAGTAGGCGATCCCGGCGCCCATCATGCCGGCGCCCAGCACGGCGACCTTTTCGACCTTGCGCTCGGGGATCCCCTGGGGCCTGCTGCGGCCCGCGTTGACGGCCTGGAGGTCGAAGAAGAACGCCTGGATCATGTTGCTGGAGATCTGCCCGCAGGCCAGCTCAACGAAGTAGCGGGCCTCGATCACCTGCGCGGTCTCGAAGTCCACCTGGGCGCCCTCCACGGCGGCGGCCAGGATGTTGCGCTGCGCCGGATAGGGCGCACCTGCCGTCTGCTTCTTCAGGTTGGCGGGGAACGCCGGCAGGTTCTCCGCGAACTTGGGGTGCGAAGGGGTCCCGCCGGGGATCTTGTAGCCCTTGACGTCCCAGGGCTGCTGCGAGGCGGGGTTGGCCTCGATGAAGGCGCGGGCTGCGGCCAGCATCTCCTCGGGCGTCTGTACGACCTCATGGACCAGGCCGATCTCCTTGGCCTTGGCCGGGTGGTACTGCTGCCCCTGGAGCAGCACGTTCAGCAGCGCGTCGGTGATGCCGAGCAGCCGTACCGTACGGGTGACACCGCCGCCGGCCGGGAGCAGCCCCAGCGTGGCCTCCGGGCAGCCGATCTTGGATCCCTGCGCATCGAGCGCGACGCGGTGGTGGCAGGCCAGCGCGATCTCCAGCCCGCCGCCGAGCGCCGCCCCGTTGACGGCCGCGACGACCGGGATGCCGAGGGTCTCGATACGGCGCAGATCGCGCTTGATGCGCATCCCGTTGTCGAAGACCTCCTGGGCGTTCTCGGGGCGTGCCTGGATGAGCAGCCGCAGGTCGCCGCCGGCGAAGAAGGTCTTCTTGGCGGAGGTCATGATGACGCCCCGCACCTCGTCCTTCTCGGCCTCCAGCCGGTCGGCGATCGCGGTGAGGGAGGTCTGGAAGGCCGCGTTCATGGTGTTCGCGGACTGGTCGGGGTCGTCGAAGGTCAGCGTGACGATCCCGGCGCTGTCCTTGTCCCAGCGGATGGCCGACGATTCAGTGGGTTCAGGCATGGGTGATCTCCAAGCAGATGTCCGCCGCAGCGGCACGCAGCCACGACGGCGAGGGTCCGGCGGGTGAACAGCGGCCGCAACTACAGGCGTTCGATCACAGTGGCGATCCCCATCCCTCCACCGACGCAGAGCGTGACCAGCCCGTACCGCTGATCCGTGCGCTCCAGCTCATCGATGCACGTACCGAGCAGCATCGCCCCGGTGGCACCGAGCGGATGCCCCATGGCGATGGCACCGCCGTTGACATTCACCTTCTCCAGCGGGAGCTCCATGTCCCGTGCGAACCGCAACACCACCGCCGCGAAGGCCTCGTTCATCTCCGCGACGGCGATGTCGTCCACCGTCAGCCCGGCCTTCGCGAGGGCCTTGCGGCAGGCGGGCGCAGGACCGGTCAGCATGATGGTCGGGTCAGCACCCGAGACGGCTGCGGAGACGATACGCGCACGCGGGCGCAGCCCGTACCGCCTGCCGACCTCCTCGCTGCCGATGGCGACCAGCGCCGAACCGTCCACGATGCCCGAGGAGTTGCCCGCGTGGTGCACATGGTCGATCTTCTCGACCCAGTGGTACTTCTGCAGCGCGACGGCGTCGAACCCGCCCATGTCCCCGATGGCGGCGAACGACGGCTCGAGCCCTGCGAGGGTGTCGGCGGTGGTGCCGGGACGGATGTGCTCGTCGTGGTCGAGCACGGTGAGCCCGTTGCGGTCCCGTACCGGCACCACGGAGCGCTCGAACCTGCCCTCCTTCCACGCGTGCGCGGCCAGCTCCTGCGAGCGTGCCGCGTACTCGTCCACGTCGCGGCGGCTGAAGCCCTCCAGGGTGGCGATGAGGTCGGCACCGATGCCCTGCGGGACGAAACCGGTCTCGAAGCTGGTCATCGGGTCGTTGAACCAGGCGCCGCCGTCCGAGCCCATCTTCACCCGCGACATGGACTCCACACCGCCCGCCAGCACCAGGTCCTCCCAGCCGGAGCGGACCTTGGCCGCGGCCATGTTGACCGCTTCCAGCCCGGAGGCACAGAAGCGGTTCTCCTGGACGCCTGCGACGGTGTCCGGCAGCCCGGCCGCGATGGCGGCGATCTTGGCGATGTCCGAGCCCTGGTCGCCGATGGGACTGACCACGCCGAGCACGATGTCGTCGATCGCCTGCGGATCCACCTCCGGCATCCGGCGGCGCAGCTCGCCGATCAGGCCGACGACGAGATCGACGGGCTTGGTGCCGTGCAGGGCGCCGTTGGCCTTGCCGCGCCCGCGCGGGGTGCGGATGGCCTCGTACACGAACGCTTCTGAGCTCACGAGGGTGTGCCTTTCGTAGCGGTACGGGGAGAGGGATCCCGGGGGGCGGAAGGAAGGCTCAGTTCAGCAGGGACCGTCCGATGATCTCCTTCATGATTTCGGTGGTCCCGCCGTAGATGGTCTGGATACGGCCGTCGGTGAACGCCCTGGCCACGCTGTACTCACTCATATAGCCGTAGCCGCCGTGCAGTTGGAGGCAGCGGTCGGCGGCGCGCTTCTGCAGCTCGGTGGCCCACCACTTGGCCATGGAGGCGTGCACCGCGTCCAGTTCGCCCCTGGCGTGCTCCTCGATACAGCGGTCCAGGAAGGCGCGGGTGACGGCGCACTCGGTGGCCAGTTCGGCGATCTCGAAGCGGATGTGCTGGAGCTTGGCGAGCGGCCGGCCGAACGCGGTGCGCTCCTTGACGTACGCGGTGGTGAGCTCCAGCAGCTGCTCGGCCCCGGCGATCCCGGCGACGGCGATGGCCATCCGCTCCTGCGCCAGATTGGTCATCAGGTGCCCGAAGGCGCCGTTGAGCTCGCCCAGCAGATTCTCCTTGGGCACGCGTACGTCGCTGAAGAACAGCTCGGCGGTGTCCTGCGCCTTCTGGCCGATCTTGTCCAGGTTGCGGCCCCGCTCGAAGCCCGCCATGCCGCGCTCGACCACGAGCAGGCTCAGCCCGTGCGCGCCGCCCTCGGGCGTCGTCCTGGCCACGACGACGACCAGGTCGGCGAGGATGCCGTTGGAGATGAACGTCTTCGAGCCGTTCAGCAGCCAGTGGTCGCCCTTGTCCTGAGCCGTGGTGCGGATCCCCTGCAGATCGGAGCCGGCGCCCGGCTCGGTCATGGCGATCCCGGTGATGGTCTCGCCGGTGCAGAACCCGGGCAGCCAGCGCTGCTTCTGCTCGTCCGTCGCCAGCCCGGTGAGGTAGGGGCCGACGATGTCGTTGTGCAGCCCGATGGCCAGACCCGGAGCACCCGCGCGGGTGAACTCCTCGGCGAGCACTGCGGCGTAGCGGAAGTCGGGCTCGCCCCCGCCGCCGTACTCCTCCGGCACCGCGATCCCCAGCAGCCCCTGTCTGCCTGCCGCGAGCCACACCTCGCGGGAGACGACGCCGTCCTGCTCCCACTGCGCGTAGTAGGGCTCCACCTCCTTGGCCAGGAAGGTGCGCACGGTCTGCCGGAACGCGTCGTGATCCTCGGTGAAGATCTGCCGCTTCAGCTGCCGGTGGGTCTGCCGGTTCGTCTGCGGGTTGGTCTGCCCGTTCGTCTGCTGCTTCATGGGGTGGGCTGGTCTCCTTCGCGCGGTGCGGCGGATGCGGTCAGTGCCGGTACGTCCCAGTCGCGGGCGACCTCCGCCGTGCGCGCGCCCGGCTCGGCGGGGCCGTTGGCGATACGGGTGGGCGTCACGGAGAACCGGGGTGCCGGGGCCGGCTGGGTGATGCCGCTGTGTTCGACGTAGGTGCCGCGCGCCGCCAGGTGCGGGTGGGAGGGCGCCTCGGTCAGCGACAGCACGGGGGCGACGCAGGCGTCCGTGTCCTGGAAGATCTCCGTCCATTCCGCGCGGGTACGGGACGCGAACCGGGCGGCGATCAGCTCCCGCAGCTCTCCCCAGGCGGCGGTGTCCTCCCGGGGCGGCGCCTCGTCCGCGATGCCGAGCAGCCGCACGAACTCCGCGTAGAACGCGGGCTCCAGGGCGCCGACGGCCATGAATCCGCCGTCGGAGGTGGCGTAGGTGCCGTAGAAGGGACAGCCGCCGTCCAGCAGGTTGGCCTCGCGCCGGTCCCGCCAGCTGCCCGCCGCCAGCAGGCCCTGGATCATCGCTGTGAGGTGGCTGGTGCCGTCCACGATCGCCGCGTCCACGACCTGTCCCGCGCCCTGCGGCCCACGCGCGTGGTGCAGCGCGGCCAGGATGCCGATGACGAGATAGAGGGAGCCGCCGGCGTAGTCGCCCAGCAGATTTCCGGGTGCGACGGGCGGGCCCGCCGCCGGTCCCGTCATACCGAGGGCACCGGTGACCGCGATGTAGCCGATGTCGTGCCCCGCCCGCTGGGCCAGCGGCCCGCCCTGGCCCCAGCCGGTCATCCGGCCGTACACCAGGCGCGGATTGCGGGCGAGGCAGACCTCGGGGCCGACGCCGAGCCGCTCGGCCACGCCGGGCCGGAACCCCTCGACCAGCACGTCGGCGCGCTCGGCGAGGGAGAGGGCGGCGGCAACTCCCGCCTGCTGCTTGAGGTCCAGGACCACGGAGCGCTTGTTGCGGTTGGTGACGTCGTACTCCGGCGCGACGGCGAGCGCGCCGCCTCCGGGCCGGTCGACGCGGACGACGTCGGCGCCCAGGTCGGCCAGCGTCATCGCGGCGAACGGGCCAGGACCGATCCCGGCCAGCTCCACGACCCGTACCCCGGCCAGTGGGCCCCCGGCGGCGGCTCCGGCGTGTTCTTCCGCTGCTGCCATCCGGCCCCCAGCACTGTGACACAACTGATGTAACACCGGCGATGCTATGGACAGCCCCGCCAATCCACAAGCCCTCCGGAGGGGACGCCGGAAGGTGTCGGCGGCCCCTCCGGCACCCACTGCACGCCGCCTGAACGCCACGGCCGAAAGCCGCCAGCACCTGACCGCCGGCCGACGCAGCCTGGGCGCATGAACAGGAGCTACGAAATACGGGCGATCCCGCCCCGGACACTGGACGAACTGCGCACACGCGACGACGCGGGCGCCCCGCCGCGCCGGATGGTGGACGAGGAGGGCGACAACCCGCTGCGCTGCTGCCTGGAGCGGAGCAAACCGGGCGAGACCCTTGCCCTCGTCTCCTACGCACCGCTGCGCCGCTGGGCCCAGGAGACGGGCGCTGACCCCGGCGCGTACGACGAGGTGGGGCCCGTCTTCATCCATCCGGACGACTGCGGCGGCTGGGCGGGCGCCGGGGACGGCAGGTATCCCGAGACCATGCGCGGCGAACGACGGGTGCTGCGCGCCTACTCGGCGGAGGGCCGGATCCTGGGCGGTCTCCTGCTCGACCAGGAGCGGGAAGGGACGCCGCCGCTGGAAGTGGGGCTGGCCCGGCTGTACGACGACCCCCGGGTCGCAGCGGTGCATGTACGTGCGGTCGAGTTCGGCTGCTTCCAGCTGGAGACGCGGAGAGTGGCCGGGGGCTGAGCTGTCGGGGCCGAGCCGTCGGAGGCTGGGCCGTCGGGGTCGGGCCGTCGGGGGCCGTGGGGAGGGCGTTCACCCGGGAGTGGGATGGACAGCTTCGACGGGGCTGCGTAAAGTTGCGTGAAAGTCAGAGATTTCACGCAACTTTACGCACCGGATCCCAGGGGCTCCGGTTCAGGAGGGGGCCCCAGGCATGGGCGAGACCACATACATGGAGCAGGAGCTGCGCAGCCAGCCGGAGACGTGGCGGGCGGCGGCGAAGATCGGTTCCGGCGACACCCCGCTCCCGGCGGCGGGTGCCCGCGTCGCCGTGGTCGGCTGCGGGACCTCATGGTTCATGGCCCAGTCATACGCGGCGCTGCGCGAGCGGGCCGGGCTCGGCGTGACGGACGCTTTCGCCGCCTCGGAAGCCTTCCTCGGCGAGGCCCGGGGGTATGACGCGGTGGTGGCGATCACCCGCTCCGGCACCACGACGGAGGTCCTCCGCGTACTGGAGACGGTGCGGGGCCGCATCCCCACGGTCACGGTGCTGGGCGACCCGGACACCCCCGCGACGTCACTGTCGGACGAGACGGTGGCGCTGCCGTTCGCCGACGAGAGGTCCGTGGTGCAGACCCGCTTCGCCACCTCGGCCCTCGCGCTGCTGCGCGCACACCTCGGCGAGGATCTGGCGGGCCCGGTGAGCGAAGCGGAGGCGGCGCTGGCCGACCCGCTGACGCAGGAGTGGCTGGACGCCGAGCAGTTCACCTTCCTGGGCACGGGCTGGACCTTCGGCCTGGCCAACGAGGCGGCACTGAAGATGCGGGAGGCGTCCCAGAGCTGGACGGAGTCCTACCCCGCCATGGAGTACCGGCACGGGCCGATAGCCATCGCCGCGCCCGGGCGGGTCACCTGGCTGTTCGGCGCGGCGCCGGAGGGGCTGGAGGGCGAGGTGGCCGCGACCGGTGCGCAGTTCGTGTGCCATGACCGTGACCCGCTCGCCGATCTGGTGCTGGTCCACCGGGTCGCGCTGGAGCGGGCACGGGTTCGAGGCCTCGACCCGGACAGCCCGCGCAGCCTCACCCGCTCGGTGATGCTGGACGGCTGACCG
This sequence comes from Streptomyces oryzae, assembly GCF_017676365.1. Taxonomy (GTDB): domain Bacteria; phylum Actinomycetota; class Actinomycetes; order Streptomycetales; family Streptomycetaceae; genus Streptomyces; species Streptomyces oryzae. The sequence goes on along the minus strand of NZ_JADKMA010000027.1, from coordinate 11 downwards.
CAAGCCGGCTC
>NZ_JADKMA010000279.1 GCF_017676365.1 Streptomyces oryzae | reverse complement strand
CCCTTCTCCCTCAACCCCCGCACCACGCCGAACCAGGGCACGGCCGTGCCCGCACAACTCCGGGAGCGCTCCTATGACATCCGTGCAGGCCGACACCTCGACGGACACCGCCGCCCCTCTCCGCTTCCCCGCCGGCTTCCTGTGGGGCGCTGCCACCGCCGCGTACCAGATCGAGGGCGCGGTACGGGAGGACGGGCGCACCCCGTCCATCTGGGACACCTTCTCCCACACCCCGGGGAAGGTGTCCGGCGGCCACACCGGGGACGTGGCCTGCGACCACTACCACCGCTACCGGGACGATGTGGCGCTGATGGCCGAACTGGGCCTGGGTGCCTACCGCTTCTCGGTGTCCTGGCCCCGCGTCCAGCCGACCGGACGGGGCCCCGCCGCACAGCGCGGGCTCGACTTCTACCGCGCGCTCACCGATGAGCTCCTCACCGCGGGCATCACCCCGGCCCTCACGCTCTACCACTGGGACCTCCCCCAGGAGCTGGAGGACGCCGGCGGCTGGCCGGAGCGCGAGACGGCGTACCGCTTCGCGGAGTACGCGGGCCTCGTCGCCGAAGCGCTCGGCGACCGCGCAGAGCTGTGGACCACCCTCAACGAGCCGTGGTGCAGCGCCTTTCTGGGCTACGGCTCCGGGGTGCACGCGCCGGGGCGTACGGACCCCGTCGCGGCGCTGCGCGCTGCCCACCATCTCAACCTCGGCCACGGCCTGGCCGTCCAGTCGCTGCGCGCGGCCCTACCGAAGACCGCCCGGGTCGCGGTCAGCCTCAACCCGTCCGCCGTGCGCCCCCGTACCGAGTCACCGGCCGACCAGGACGCGGCCCGCCGGATCGACGCGCTGGCCAACCGGGTGTTCACCGGGCCCATGCTGCACGGCGCGTACGACGCGGACCTGCTGGACGACACCGCTCACCTCACCGACTGGTCCTTCGTCCAGGACGGCGACCCGGGCCTCGCCCACCAGCCGCTCGACGGTCTCGGCGTCAACTACTACACACCCGCCGTGGTCTCCACAGCGCCGGACGGCACCGCGCCGGAGCGCAACGACGGGCACGGGGGCGGGGCGCACTCGCCCTGGCCGGGCGCCGACCAGGTCGCCTTCCACCAGCCGCCCGGCAACCGGACCGCCATGGGGTGGAGCATCGACCCGGGCGGTCTGACCGAACTGCTCCTCCGCTTCCACCGCGAGGCTCCCGGAACGCCGCTCTACGTGACGGAGAACGGCGCCTCCTACCCCGACGTCCCGGACGCGGAGGGCCGGTTCCACGACCCCGCGCGCATCACCTACGTCCACCGCCATCTGCAGGCCGTGCACCGGGCCATCCAGGAGGGGGCCGATGTACGCGGCTACTTCGTGTGGTCGCTGATGGACAACTTCGAGTGGGCGTGGGGCTACGACAAACGCTTCGGCATGGTGCACGTCGACTACGACACCCAGCAGCGCACCCCGAAATCCAGCGCCTCCTGGTACGCCCGCATCGCCCGATCGGGGGAACTGCCCCCGGAGTGAGCCCGAGCCGGGCCGCGCTACGGCTCGCCGTTCTCCCTGTCGTAGACCAGCAGTCCGTCGTCCCGCAGCCGGGCCCCCGGGGTGGGCGGGTGTTCGGTGAGGCGGCCGTCGTGGGCGAGGTGGAGCACGGTCCGGCCCCGGGCCAGTACGGCGAAGTCGGCGATGATCCGCCGGTGGCAGCGCCACCACACCGACTCACCGCACATCACGGCTGTGCGGGTCCGTGCGGCGTCGCGCAGCAGCTCGTCCATGGCGGCGAGGAACTCCGGGCTGCGGGTGTGTCCGGCGTAACCCCGGAAGGAGGCGTTGCGCCAGAAGGTGTCGGGTGCGTCCGGCGCCGCCCGCCGGAAGCCGCCGAGCCGCTTCTCCCAGCGGTAGTCGATGCCCCGCTCGGGGAGCCAGGCGCTGAGGGCTTCGCGGTGCGCGTCGGGGTTGTGGCGGCTGCCCGGTGCGGTCCGTACGTCCACCACGGACCGCACCCCGGCGCCGTCCAGCAGCCGGGACAGTTCGTCCCGTCCGGCGGTGCCGTGGCCGACGGTCAGCAGCGGCTGCACGCTCTCCACCCGCCCAGGATGCCACCGGCCCGGCCCCGCGGCCGGGCCGGGCGCTTCACAGTCCGTGGCGGCGCTCTCCCGCCACGAGTTCGCCGACCCGGGCCTCGGTCGCGGGCGAGAACGCGCTCGAGGACGGGCTCCGGTGTGCGGCGACCGCGCGGCGGGTCTCCTCGGCGACGAGGTCAGCGTTGATCTGGGCCGCCGCGGCCGCGCCGGCCGCCGCCGAGTTGCCGACCTGCGCCGCGAGATCGGTGGCGTTGCCCGCGACCCACACCCCGGGCACGTCGGTACGGCCGTTCGCGTCGGCCGCAAGGTGGGTGCCCATCCCCGTCGGGTGCTCCACCGGCCGCAGCCCCAGCGGTGCCAGAAAGCCGGCGCGTGCCACCATGCGCGGCGCCACGGCCAGCGCCTCACGGGCCACGAGCGTGCCGTCGGCGAGCCGGACGCCCCTCAGCAGGTCCTCGGCGACCTCCAGGGCCGCCACCTCGCCGTCGACCACGCGGATCCCCCGCGCTGCCAGCTGCTCCGCCTCCTCGCCGGCCGGCGGCGGCATGGTGTGGGAGAAGACGGTGACATCGGCGCTCCACTGGCGGAACAGCAGCGCCTGGTGCACGCTCATCGGACTGCTGACCAGCACACCGATGGCCCGGTCCCGCACCTCCCAGCCATGGCAGTAGGGGCAGTGCAGCACATCGCGCCCCCAGCGCTCCCGCAGGCCCGGTACCACCGGCAGCTCGTCGGCGAGCCCGGTGGCCACGAGCAGACGCCGCGCCCGTACGGTCCGGCCGTCGGCCAGGGACACGGCGAACCCGGCATCCGCATCCGCGCGGACGGCTGCCTCGGCCGCCTCGGCCGCACCCACGGCCTCCGCTGCCTCCGTCGCCCCCGCCGCCTGCACCGCCTCGACCTCGCCGGGCGCGATGTGGCCGCCGTAACGACGGACGTCCGCCCGGCCCCGCTCCAGCAGCTCGGCCGGTGGGATGCCGTCGTGGCCCAGCAGCCCGTGTACGCCCTCGGCCGGGGCGTTGCGCGGGGTTCCGGCGTCGATCACCGCCACCGACCGCCGGGCCCGGGCCAGCATCAGCGCCCCGTTCAGTCCGGCGGCGCCACCGCCGATCACCACCACTTCATAGCCGTCTCTCAGCTGCTCGGTCATCGCGACCACCTCCGGGGACAACCGTGCGGGCCGGACCGGGAGAGCGGCAAACGCCTTTGCCGCTCTGGCAAGCTGGAGGTATGGACGACGACCTTGACCAAGCACTCGAAGCGGTCGGACCACGGCTGCGTGCCCTGCGCCGCAGGCGCGACACCACGCTGGCCGAGCTGTCGGCGCGGACCGGTATCTCGGTGAGCACCCTCTCCCGGCTGGAGTCCGGCAGCCGCCGCCCGACCCTGGAACTGCTGCTCCCGCTGGCCAAGGCGCACGGCGTGACGCTGGACGAGCTCGTCGACGCGCCGCCCACCGGCGACCCGCGCATCCATCTGCGGCCCGTCACCGCCCACGGGATGACCATGCTGCCCCTGACCCGCCGGGCCGGCGGTATCCAGGCGTACAAACTCGTCATCCCGCCCGACAGCTCCCCGCAGGACAACGAGCCGAAGACCCACGACGGCTACGACTGGGTCTATGTGCTCAACGGAAGGCTGCGGCTCATCCTGGGCGAACACGACCTGGAACTCGCGCCGGGCGAGGCCGCCGAGTTCGACACCCGCGTACCGCACTGGTTCGGCGCCGCCACCGCCGAACCCGTCGAAATCCTGAGCCTCTTCGGCCGCCAGGGCGAACGCGCCCACCTCCGCGCCCGCCCGAGCAAGCGTTCCGACTGAGCCGTCTCCGTACATCTTCAACCGTGCCGCCAACGAGGCGGCGCTCGTCCGGCCCGTCCGGCTCGCCGCCGGTCCGCCGGCGGCGCCGGGGAGTAACCGGCCGAACCGGTGACGTTCGTGACGCCGGGCAGGGCACCGGCGACGGGGTGCTCGTCGGGCGGAACCCCTCCGCGTAGGAGCGATGCGCATCGGCTCCGGCACCAGTCCGGGCAGCAGCGGGCGACCCCGGCGGAGGCGGCGCGGTGGACCGATTCGCCCGGGCGTTACGCTGCGGGCTGGTGCCTGAGGACGGCTTCGATGAGACCGGGCTCCCGCTGCGGGAAGTCCATCGGAACGATGCCGAGCCCGCTGCGCCCGGCCATCTCGGAGCCGTTGAGGAAGTCCCGTACCTGAGGGTTGAGCCGGTCGGCGTTCCAGGCCGGCGGCAGTCCGGCTGCCGTGCTCACGAAGTTGATGTAGCAGGGGCCGGGGTGCGCCGCCGCCTCGCGGAACTGGTCGGTGATCTTGGGGTACTTGGCGAACGGCTCGGCCTGGTAGTCGTCCTGGATGTCGAAGATCGCGGAGTCTCCCCAACGCACCCCCGGCAGCCCGCCGTTGTCGGCGAGGAGCACCACCTTGCCGCGCGCCTCACCCAGGGTCGGCAGCGCTCGGTCGAGCCGGAAGAGGGAACGCCAGCCCTTCTCGTCCAGATATACGTCGAAGATCCGCCGGAACTCCTCGTCGCCGGCCGACGAGTACTCCTGCTTGACCCGCATCAGGATGGTCTCGCCCGGATGCGCGGCCAGGAAGTCACGGCAGGCGATCAGCACATCGCCGAACATCAGGTGCTGGAAGAAGGCGCCGTGGTGGATGGCGAACACCCCGTCGATGGCCCGGCAGCGCACGTCCAGAAAGCGGATCCCGGCCGCCAACTGCTCGGCGATCGAGGTGTCCTGGCATTCCACCCAGGCCCCGCCGTGCCGCGCCCCCGAGTCGTGGCTGCCGGGAATCGTCAGCGCGCGCAGCTCCGTCGAAGCACCCAGCCCGGCCATCCAGTCCTGCGGTGCGACCCGGGTACGGGCACGAGCGCGCGTACCGCCCTGCGCCGCGGCCACGCCGCTGCCACCCGCGTACGCCAGCACCCCCGCCGCCGGCAGCACAGCCGTACCCCGCAAGAACGCCCGCCTGTCCATCTCCAACTCCCCCCGCCTCGCGCGCCGATGTCGCGGACATCATGATTCAGGGCGGGGTGCCGGGGAAGGGTGCGGCGGGAGTGGTGACCGGACGGCGGCTTCGCTGTGACGCGGTCACGACATCCCCGGCCGGGTCTTCCGGTGGCCCCTCACGCGAGCCGAGCCCCCACGTTCCGGCGCCCGGCGGCCATCGTGCGCGCCGGGGCGCCTGACCGGGCCTCTCCGAGTTCCGCCGTACGATCGCCGTACGATCGCCGGGCGGCAGGTGGTGGCGGGGAGGCCGCAGAAGGCGGAGGCAGAGCGGAGGCGGAGAGCGACCATGGAAGCGCGAGAGGACACGATGCCCGACGCCGGTTCCGTCGGCTTCCGGACCACCACCGGGCGCTGGGTCCTCCTGGCGACCGTACTCGGCTCGGCCATGGGCTTCCTCGACGCGACCGTCGTCAATGTGGCGCTGCCCGCGATCGGGCGGGACATCGGCGCTGATGTGTCCGAACTCCAGTGGGTGCTCGACGGCTATCTGCTCACCCTCGCCGCGCTCATCCTGCTCGGCGGTTCCCTCGCGGACCGCTACGGACGCAGACGGGTCTTCACCCTCGGGGTCGTCTGCTTCATGATCCCGTCGGTACTGTGCGCGGTGGCCCCGACCGCCGGGGTTCTCATCCTCGCCAGGGCGTTGCAGGGTGTCGGCGCCGCGCTGCTGACCCCCGGCAGCCTGGCCATCATCCAGGCGACCTACCGCGCGGCGGACCGGCCCTCGGCCATCGGCGCCTGGTCCGCGCTCACCGGGGTGGCCTCGGCGCTCGGTCCGATCGTCGGCGGCTATCTCATCGACGCCTTTTCATGGCGGTGGATCTTCCTCCTCAACGTCCCCATCGGCCTGTTCGTCGTCGCGGTCACCGCCCGCCGGGTTCCCGAGAGCCGCGACCCCGCAGCGACGGGGCGGCTGGACCTACGCGGCGCCGCGCTGGCCACCGTCGGGCTGGCCGGGATCACCTACGCGCTGATCGAGGGCCCGCGGGGTGAGTCGCCCGGCTGGCTGACCGGGGCCGCGCTCGTCCTCGGCCTCGGCGCGCTCACCGGCTTCGCGCAGACGGAGCGCCGGGCGACCAGCCCGATGCTGCCTCCTGGCGTCTTCACGGCACGTCAGTTCCTCAGCGCGAACGCCGTCACCTTCGTGGTGTACGCCGCGCTGGGCGGAGTCTTCTTCCTGCTGGTCGTCTTCCTGCAGACCTCTCTCGGCTACACCCCGCTGTACGCGGGCGCCGCCTCGCTGCCGGTGACGCTGCTGATGCTGGCGCTCTCCTCGCGGGCCGGGGCGCTGGCCCAGCGCATCGGGCCCCGCATCCCGCTGACGGTGGGGCCACTACTGCTGGCGGCGGGGATGCTGCTGATGCTCCGTATCCAGGTGGGAGAGGGCAGCCTGGGTGCCTACGCGGTGTCGGTGCTGCCGGCCGTCGTCGTCTTCGGTCTCGGCCTGACCACCACGGTCGCGCCGGTCACCGCCACGGCTCTGGCAGCGGCCCCCGCCGAGCACTCCGGCGTGGCGTCCGGTGTCAACAACGCTGTCTCCCGCGTCGCCCAGCTCGCCGCCGTCGCCGCGCTTCCCGTCCTCGCGGGTATCGGCGGCAGCGACTTCCAGGACCCACGGGCCTTCGCGGACGGCTTCCGCGCCGCCATGCTCATCACGGCCGGGCTCGCGGTGGCCGGTGCGCTTCTCGCCTTCGCCACGATTCGCAGCGATGTGCTGGCTCCGGCTGCGGCGCCGGAGCAGGCCGCGGAGGAGCGCCCGCACGTGCCCGCCGCCGAACCGTGCCCGTACGAGTGCCCGATGGCCGGCACGCCCC
>NZ_JADKMA010000278.1 GCF_017676365.1 Streptomyces oryzae | reverse complement strand
GGCCACCAACCGCGCGGGATTCCGCCTCCCCTGTGCCGGCGTCGCCCATTACGCCGGCGGGTGGGCTGCCGTACGGGACCGTCACCTCCCGTCCGGCAGCACGCCCTCGGGTCTCCGTCACCCGTGTGTTGTCTGTATGCCCCTCACAAGCGCACGACCCACCTCTACGGGTGGGTAGATTTGTCGATGTACGGTAATTACGCCGACGCACAACTCCCGGCATGTACAAGGGAGTCGGCGAGGGGTCAGGCTCCGGCGTCGCCTCAGGGGACGACGATGACCGGGCGCTGGGCGCGACGGGCGAGCCGTCCGGCCACGGAGCCGAAGATCCGCCCCACCAGCCCGTGCGTCGAGCCGACCACGATGGCGTCGGCCGCGTACTCGCTGCCGACCTCTTCCAGCTCGTGGCAGATGTCGCCGCCCCGTTCCACCAGGATCCAGGGCACCTCCGCCAGATGATCGGCACAGGCGAGCTCGAGCCCGAGCACCTCGGTGCGGTGATCGGGGACATCGACGAAGACGGGCGGCTCGCACCCCGCCCATACGGTGGTCGGCAGCCGGTTGGCGACGTGGACGATGATCAGTCCGGAGCCGGAGCGGTGGGCCATACCGATGGCGTATGCCAGCGCACGCTCACTGGAGACCGAGCCGTCGAAGCCGACGACGACACCGTGCTGGAAGGCGGGATCGCAGGAGTGGCGCGTCTCGTCCGCCGCTTCGGGGACCGCCGTCGAGTCGGCGACCTGCCTGCGGTCTGCTGGGTCAGGGATCTCGTGTCCTGCCATGACTTGTCTCGGCGAAGTGAGTCCTCTGTGCAGAGGGACGACGGACGGCTTGCGCTCTTTCGGATCTGCTCTGTCGATCTCTTCTGTCGATCTCTCGGTCGAGATCTGCTGGTGCCTGTACGGCCTGCTCGATGAAGACCGGGAATCGTCTTCCCAAGTCCCTTACCCACAGGGTACGGCCGCACTCACCTCTTGCCCAGGTAAAGATTGACGGCCGCCCGAGGCAGCTGACCCCGGAGCATGCCTCAGCACAGGCCGCAGCGCAATGCCGCCTTACGCCCCTTACGCGCCTCCTTGACAGGCGTACGTGGCCGCCGTGGCCGGAAGCGGTGTCGGGCGGCGCGGCCGGGCGACTCGTGCACCCCTCGTGCCGCGCTGGTCACACGCCGTGGGAACGCTTCCCCTCCAGCACGGCCCGTACGGGGCGCCTCCCAGTGGTACGGCGAGTGAACCTGACCCGACCGTTGCGTTGGCGCGAGACGACCCCTCGGGGCGCACAACGGAACACACCGGCGCGCACAGAGTCACAAAAAATCACGCACCGTCGCGTGCCGCGCACGCGGGGCGTACACCACCTGTCACACACGCCTCAGACACCCCTCGCGTCACTGGCGCCCATCCCTCAGATGACCGGGTCGCACGCCAGACCCCCCTCGAATTTCAGCCAACTTGCCGCCTCTTTGCAGTCCTTGCAGCCCCCGTCCCCAACCCCCCTGCCACCAGGGAGGAAAGGAGCGGCGCGCGGGTGTGCACCCTACGTTGATGGGGCAGAGAGGGCATGCGTACTTCCCTGAAGCGCTGTTGAGTGAAACGCTTCGTGATCGAATGCTTCACGCCAAGTTGCCTTGTCGACATAGCGCCGGATGCCGAACTTGCACCGCCCACCTCATCCGACGCAGTAGATTCGATCTTGGCTTTCGCTGCGGGGGAGAGCGGGGGAGATGCTGCATGGACCGAGAGGAACACAACGATTGAGGGGGGCTTAGTTCCAATGAGCCAGGACTCCACGAACGGCCCAGTCGAGACCCGCAAGCTGGCCGCGCGCCGCCGGCGCGAGATCGTGGCGGTGTTGCTCTTCAGCGGTGGTCCCATCTTCGAGAGTTCCATCCCGCTCTCCGTCTTCGGAATCGACCGCCAGGACGCCGGAGTTCCGCGCTACAGGCTGTTGGTCTGCGCGGGCGAGGACGGGCCACTGCGTACCACAGGCGGGCTCCAGTTGAGCGCGCCGTTCGGGCTGGAGGCGATCTCCCGCGCGGGCACCGTCGTCGTGCCCGCCTGGCGCTCCATCACCCAGCCACCACCACCGGCCGCACTGGACGCGCTGCGCCGCGCGCACGAGGAGGGGGCCCGTGTCATCGGGCTGTGCACCGGCGCCTTCGTCCTCGCGGCCGCCGGGCTGCTGGACGGCCGCCCGGCCACCACCCACTGGATGTACGCGCCGACGCTCGCCAAGCGCTACCCGGCCGTGCACGTCGATCCCCGCGAACTGTTCGTGGACGACGGCGACATCCTCACCTCGGCCGGCACGGCAGCGGGCATAGACCTGTGCCTGCACGTCGTACGCACCGACCACGGCGCCGAGGCCGCCGGAGCGCTCGCCCGCCGGCTGGTGGTGCCGCCCCGCCGCGGCAACGGCCAGGAGACCGGCGGCCACCCCCGTCACCTGGACCGCTCCTTACCAGAGGAGATCGGCGCCGACCCGCTCGCCGAGGTCGTCGCCTGGGCCCTGGAACACCTCCACGAGCAGTTCGACGTGGAGACGCTCGCCGCGCGCGCGTACATGAGCCGCCGCACCTTCGACCGGCGCTTCCGGTCTCTTACTGGGAGCGCTCCACTGCAGTGGCTCATCACCCAGCGCGTGCTCCAGGCGCAGCGGCTGCTGGAGACGTCGGACTACTCCGTCGACGAGGTGGCGGGCCGCTGCGGCTTCCGCTCGCCCGTCGCGCTGCGCGGCCACTTCCGCCGCCAGCTCGGCGCCTCCCCGGCCGCCTACCGTGCCGCGTACCGCGCGCGCCGGCCGGACGGGGAGCAGGGCCACGACGGACCGGGCACCCCTGGCGCGGGCGGAGCGACGGCGGGCGGGCCCGGAACCGGTGGCCCCGGACCCGGCGGTCAGGGCCCCGAGGGTCCCCCGCGGCTGCCGCACCAGTCCCAGCAGGCCCCGCCGGGGCACCCGGGACCGGCGGGGCAGACCGGACACCAGGGGCCACCCGGGCACCCGGGCCACCCCGGCGGCGGCCACCCGGGGCACCCCGGGCACGCGGGACACCCCGGGCATTCCGGGCCCTCAGGGAGCGGCCATGAGCCGGGAGCGGCGAACGGACCGTCGACGAACGGACCGTCGGCGTACGGCACCAGGCAGGAGACCCGGCACGAGATCCGACAGGAGCTGAGAGAACACCGGAACGCACAGCAGAACCGCTCCGACCGCGTTGAGCAGGGCAAACCGGAGTCGGACGCGTTCGCGCCGCGGGTACCGGGGCAGCGCGGACGCGGAGCGGGCTGAGCGGCCCGCGTCACGTAGTGTGAAGAGCATGAACGATCGCATGGTGTGGATCGACTGCGAGATGACCGGCCTCTCGCTGTCCGATGACGCGCTCATCGAGGTGGCCGCGCTGGTGACCGACTCGGAGCTGAACGTACTCGGCGACGGCGTGGACATCGTGATCCGCCCGCCCGCACACGCCCTGGAGGCGATGCCGGAGGTGGTGCGCGAGATGCACACCACCTCCGGTCTGCTGGAGGAGCTGGACGCGGGTACGACACTGGCCGACGCCGAGGCCCGCGTTCTGGCGTACGTACGCGAGTGGGTCCCGGAGGCCGGCAAGGCGCCGCTGTGCGGCAACTCCATCAGCACCGACCGCGGGTTCCTCGCCCGGGACATGCCCGCGCTCGACGGCCATCTGCACTACCGCATCGTGGACGTCTCCTCCGTCAAGGAGCTGGCACGCCGCTGGTATCCGCGCGCCTACTACAACAGCCCGGAGAAGAACGGCAACCACCGGGCGCTGGCCGACATCCGCGAGTCCATCGCCGAGCTGCGCTACTACCGCGAGGCGGTCTTCGTGCCCCAGCCGGGGCCCGACTCGGAGACGGCGAAGAAGATCGCGGCCCGGCATGTGCTGCCCCCGGCGGACTGATCCCCGGGGCGGCAGGTGGCGACGCCGGTAAACCCGGGAGCGAGCACGGCTCGGGAACCTGTACACTCGTAGCGGCCGGTCAGGGAAGATCTTCTCTCCCCCGCCGGACATGGTGGTCGTAGCTCAGTTGGTAGAGCACCTGGTTGTGGTCCAGGATGTCGCGGGTTCAAGTCCCGTCGATCACCCTTCACTCGGAGGCCCTGTGGCCGGCGGAAACGCGGGCCACAGGGCCTCCTGACGTGTGTACGGGTCAGCTGTCGGGGGGTTCTCTTGATCCTGGTGATCGTCTTCGGGGTGGCCCTGCTGGTCGCCGTGCTGCTGTCCGGACTCGCGGCACGGTCGGTGCTGTCCACCTCGCTGCTCTTCCTGGCGGGTGGCGCGCTGGTCGGCGACGGCGGGCTCGGGCTCATCCATGTGGCACCCGAGAGCGATATCGTCCGGGTCACAGCCGATCTGGCCCTGTTCGCCGTGTTGTTCACGGACGGCATGCATGTCCGCTTCGCGGATCTGCGGGAGCGGTGGAAGAGTCCGGCGCGGGCGCTCGGGCTCGGGATGCCACTGGCGTTCCTCGGTATCGCGCTGCTCACGCACTGGCTCGTCGGCTTCGACTGGACGACCTCGTTCCTCGTCGGCGCTGTGCTCTCCCCCACCGACCCGGTGTTCGCCTCCGCCATCGTCGGCCGCCGGCAGGTGCCGGCCCGGCTGCGGCAGCTGCTGAACGTCGAGAGCGGGATCAACGACGGGCTGGCGCTGCCCTTCGTGCTGATCTTCCTCGCCGCAGCGGCGCCGAGCGGGCACGGCGAGCACGCCTCGCTAGGCAGTATCGCCCTGGAGCTGTTCCTCGGCCTGGCCTTCGGCATCGTGGCGCCGCTGCTCGTCAACGGGCTGCTGCGGTTCCGGCTGCTGGGTGCCGAGCCCAAGCTCCAGCCGCTGGGCCCGCTGGCCATCGGCGTGATCCTGTACTCGGTCTGCCATCTGACCCACGCCAACGCCTATCTCGCCGCGTTCAGTGCGGGTTCCGTGCTCGCGGCCGTCTCCCCCGAGGCCAAGCAGGCGTTCGAGCCGCTGGGCGACTCGCTGTCCGAGCTGGCGAAGTTCGCAGCGCTGCTGATCTTCGGCGCGCTGCTGACCGGGGAGCTGTTCGGTGAGCTGTCCTTCGGCGGATATGTGGTCGCCGTGCTGGCGATCGTGCTGATCAGGCCGGCCTCGCTGCTGCTGTCCCTGGTCGGCACGTCCTTCGACCGGCGGGAGAAGCTGACGGCCGCCTGGTTCGGGCCCAAGGGCTTCGCCTCGGTGGTCTACGGGCTGCTGGTGCTCCAGGCCGGAATCCCGCGCGGCGAGGAGGCGTTCACGCTCATCGCCGTCACCATCGCCTTCTCGATCGTCGCCCACAGCAGCTCGGACGTGCCCATCGCCCGGCTCTTCGACGTCGAGGAGCTCGCGGGTATCCCCGACGACGAACGCGGCCCCCGCTGGCCGTTCGGCAAGGGCGAGCGGAAGCCCCCGAAGCGGGTGGAGGGGCCCAGAACGTAGGGCGCGTCCGGCTGCCCCTCGGGGCGCGACACTCATGAAAAACACCGCGTTCCCGGCCTCCCAGCGGGAGACGGGAACGCAGTGCTGACGGGCAGGCAGAGCGCTAGGCGTCTGCCACGGGGAAGCGTTCGGCTCAGTCCATCACCATCGGGCCGAAGACGAAGAAGACCGAGTCGGAGATGTTGGTGTCGTCGTCGGAGATGTTCACCTTCTTGATCTCCTTCTTGACCGACTCGTGCACCCAGTTGTACTGGTGCCCCTTCGGCCAGGCGGCGGCCGAGCCCGCACCGGCACCGGCCAGGCCCAGAACGGCGAAGCCGACGGCGACGGAACGCACGAGCGTACGCATGCGCATGTGAACCTCCAAGGGTTGGTTGGACGAGGCACCACAATGGCGGGCAAAGTGTGACGTTTTGGTACAACACGACAACACTGCCCGGAAAGAACCCGGACGGCGCACCTGCTTCCCGACCTGCCTCCTCACCCACCTCCTCATTCGAACTAATATTCGGTACGTGAGTGAGTGGCGCGACCGTGCGGGACCGTGGGCACGGGCCCGGATGCCGGACGGGCAGGAGCTGGACGTGATCGTCACCGGCCGCTCCCGTACGCCCGACGGCCACTGGTGGTACGAGTGCGAGGCGATCCTGCCGAGCCGCTACGAGCACCCCGACGGGCGCGCCGAACCCAAGAGCGCCCCGACCGCGATCAGCGTCGCGGCCGAGAACATCACCCCCATCCCCGGCGAGCGCTACGACGCGGTGCCCACGGTCGGCGCCGTGGCCGGCCGGCAGTGGGTGGCCGTCCGGATGCGGGGAATCGGCGAGAGCGAGCCGTGGTGGTGCGTACACCGCAGGGACTGCTGGCAGGCCCGCGACGGCTGGCTCACCCGGCGCATCACCACCCGGGAAGCGGTGGAGCTGCTGGCGCGGACCGAGGAGGCACGGGTGTGCGACGTCTGCCGCCCCGACCGGGTGCTGGGCCGGCCTGGCCTGCGCCGCTGACGTACCCGCCGGCGGGGCGGGCCGGGCGGCGCGTCAGGCGAGGCGCACGCCGTGCTCGGCGAGATAGCGGACCGGGTCGATGTCCGTGCCGTAGCCGCGCTGGGCCCGCACCTCGAAGTGGAGGTGGGGGCCGGAGGAGCGGCCCGTGTTGCCGGAGAGGCCGAGCCGGGTGCCGGGCCTGACGGCTGCGCCGACCGCCACGTGGATCCGGGACAGATGGGCGTAGAGGACGTACTCGCCGTCAGTCATCCGTACGGTCACGGCGTTGCCGTAGGCGCCCGCCCACCCCGCCTCGACCACCGTTCCCGGGCCGACGGACTGCACCGGGGTGCCCACGGGGACGCCCAGGTCGACCCCGGTGTGATAGCCCGCCGCCCAGCTGCCGCTGACGCCGTACGGCTGCGAGACCGGGGCCTGCGAGAGGGTCACCGGCCGCACCCAGCTGCTTCCGGCCC
>NZ_JADKMA010000277.1 GCF_017676365.1 Streptomyces oryzae | reverse complement strand
GGCAGTGGGGGTCGGAGATCGTGCTGGGGGGGCGGGCGAGGGCGCGGGTGCGGGCCGTCGCTCGGCGAGCGGTACGACGGGAGGGCCGGCCGCGCCGTCCGACGTGCCGCCCAGAAACACCTGCCGCACCACGCGCTCGGCCGCGTGCCCGTCGTCCCACGGGCAGAACCGCTCCCGGAAGGCGGCGCGGAGGGCACGCGCATGCTCGGTGGCGTAGGCGCCGGTGGCGAGGATGTCGATCAGCTCGTCCTCGCTGCGCGCCACGGCCCCCGGCGCCATGGCCGTCACATCGAAGTAGGTGCCGCGTGCCGCCCGGTAGCTCTCCCAGTCGGGGGCGTGGATCACCAGCGGCCGGTCGAGATTGGCATAGTCGAACATCAGCGACGAGTAGTCGGTGACCAGCAGATCCGAGGCCAGACACAGCTCCTCGACCGAGGGGTGGGCGCTCACGTCGATCAGCCCGCCCGGCGGCTCGCACGGCAGCCCCTCGTCGGCGTGGAAGTAGTGCGAACGCGCCAGTACGACGAAGGAGGGGCCCAGCGCCGCCACCAGCCGCGCCAGATCGAGCCAGGGCTGCCGGCCGCGCTGGTAGTCGCGGTGGGTGGGCGCGTACAGCACCGCGGTCACCCGGTCGGGGATGCCCAGCTCGGCGCGGATCCGGGTCACATCGGCGGCGGTCGTGGTCTGGAAGACGTCGTTGCGCGGGTGGCCGGACTCCAGCGTGGTGTACGGCGAGGGGTAGGCGCGCTCCCACACCAGCGTGGAGTGCGGGTTGGCGGAGAGGCTGTAGTCCCAGCGGTCGGCGTGCTCCAGCAGCCGCTGAAAATCCATGCCGTCCGCGGCGGCCGGATAGGCCATCAGGTCGAGACCCATGGTCTTGAGCGGGGTGCCGTGGTGGGTCTGGAGGAGGAGCTGCCCGGTCCGTTTGCGGTAGCCGTGCGGCAGATTGACGTTGCTGACCAGGAACCGCGCGCGGGCCAGCGCGGTCCAGTACGCCGCCGAGCCCGGCCGCAGCTGCCGTACGCCGGGCGGGAGGGTGTGGGCGTACGCGGGGTCGCATATCCACGCGGTACGGATGCCGGGGACCAGCTCTCGGGCCTTCGCCTCGATCGCGGCCGGGTTGCAGGAGTAGCCCCGGCCCCAGTACGCGGAGAAGACGGCGAGGTCCGGGTCGAGGGGGCGGCGGCGCTGGAGGAGGTAGTGCCCGCGCAGCGCCGCCTTGCGTATCAGGGAGCGCGCCGTGCGCAGCCGGGCGCTCACCGCACGCCGCGCCCGTCCGGCGTACGAGAGCAGCCGGAAGGCGCGGTGTGCGCCGCAGCGCACCAGAAGCCGGCGCAGCCGCCGGGCCGCCGGCCCGGCCGGACCGTCAGCGCCGGGCGCGGGCCGGTACCGCCGGCAGTGGGTACGCGCTCGGCGCAGGAACTCGGCGCGGGCCGAGCGCGGCAGCCGGCCGGGAGCGCTGTGGATGGTGGCGAAGTGGTCGGTCATCCGCTGGTGCAGATGGGGCCGCCAGCGCGCCAGTTCGGGCCGGTCGTCCAGAAAGGCGAACAGCCGGTCGTACTGGTCGAAGACGTCGAAGTGGCCGCGTCCCCTGGTCGTCAGAATGCTGCCGCCACGCCGCTGCCGGTAGTGCACGCAGACCCGCTCCAGCGTGGCGATGGTGCGCGCGGTGAGCAGTACGGGGAACGACCAGGGCGTGTCCTCGTACTTGCCCGGCGGAAAGGCCAGGTTCTCGCGGCGCAGGAAATCGCGGCGGTACGCCTTGCTCCAGGCGAAGGCGGGCAGCCGCAGCAGCTCGGGCCGCTCGGCGATGGTGCACACGGCGGGCCCCGCCTCGGGTGCCAGCAGCGCGGAGTGGGCCGGCGGCCCGAGGGAGCCGTCCCAGTAGGCGGGCGCGAAGTCGAACACCAGCACGTCCGGGTCGCTGGTCGCCGAGAGCCGTTCGGCCAGCGCCCGCAGGGTTCCGGGCGCCATGGTGTCGTCGCTGTCGAGGTAGAGGACGTAGTCGCCGCGGGCGCATGCGGTGCCGGTGTTGCGGGCCGGTCCCAGTCCGCCGTTCTGCGCCAGATGGATGACGGTGACCCGGGGGTCGGCCGCGGCATAGGCGTCCAGGATCTCGCCGCTGGAGTCGGGGGAGTCGTCGTCCACGGCGATCAGTTCGAAGTCGCCGAAGCACTGGCCGAGTACGGAGTCGAGGCACTCGTGCAGATATGCCTGGACCTTGTGGACGGGGACGATCACGCTGAAACGGGGCACAATCAATTTGTCCCATATGCGGCACTACGTCACATCCCGACGCCGCGCCCCGTCAGGGGCGCGGGGAACTGCGCGACCAGCCACAGACAAGCGGCAGTCGGCAAACCCCAGAAAGGGGCACCCCCTCAACCGGGCAGCCGCCGAAAGAGCGCACGCGGCAGATGCCGCAACACCCCCATCACGGGCCCCAGCACGCCGGGCACCCACACAGTCGACGCCCGGCGCCGCACCCCGTGCTCGATCACCTCCGCCACGGCGCCCGGCGTCGTGGCGAACGGCGCCGGCGCCCGCCCCGCCGTCATCCGGCTGTGCACGAACCCGGGCCGCACCACCAGCACGTGCACCCCGCTGCCGTGCAGCGCGTCCCCCAGACCCTGCGCAAACGCGTCCAGCCCCGCCTTGCTCGACCCGTAGATGAAGTTCGCCCGCCGGGCCCGCTCACCCGCAACAGAGGAGAGCACCACCAGCGAACCGTGCCCCTGAGCACGCAACGCCCTCGCACACACCAGCCCGGAAGAGACCGCGCCGGTGTAGTTCGTACGGGTGACGCGCACGGCGGCCATCGGGTCGTCCTCGTCGCTGCGCTGGTCGCCCAGCACCCCGAAGGCGAGCAGCACCAGATCGATGTCGCCCTCAGCGAAGACCTTCTCCAGCACCTCCTCGTGGGTTTCGGGGGCGAGGGCGTCGAACGGGACCGTACGGACGGTGACCTCGGCACCGTGCGCCGCGGCCTCGTCCCGCAGCCCGGCCGCCGCCGCGTCCAGCCCGGGCCCTGGCCGGCTGGCGAGCCACACCGTACGGGCGCGGCGGGCCATGAAGCGGCGCACGGTCGCCAGCGCGATCTCGGAGGTGCCGCCCAGCACGAGCAGCGACTGCGGGGAACCGAAGGCGTCCTTCATAGGTGCTCCTCAAAAAACGGGGTCACAGCATTGTTTTGTTCGCTTCTCCGCCCCCGCGGCGGTCCGCGGCTTTCGTTGTAAGCGCCGCCCGGCAGCCGCAGGGGCGTCGCTCACAGCGCCAGCCGCCGTGCCAGGTCCGAGGTGAACAGGCCGCGCGGGTCCAGCCGCGCGCGCAGTGCCCGGAAGTCGTCCAGCCGCGGATACATCGCGGGCAGCAACTCGGGCCGCATTCGCGCGTCCTTGGCCAGATACAGCCGCCCGCCGGCCACGGCCACCTCCTCGTCCAGCAGATCGAGGAAGTCCGCGAGGCCCGGCAGCCCGGCCGGGATGTCCAGCGCCAGCGTCCAGCCCTCGGTGGGGAAGGAGAGCCATCCCGGGTCCCCGGGGCCGAACCGCTTGAGTACGGCGAGGAAGGACGGGCAGGAGCGGCGCGAGATGAGCCGCACGATGCGGCGCAGCGCGTCGTCGTGCTCGTGCCCCACCACGCACTGCCACTGCACGAAGCCCGCGCTGCCGTAGACCCGGTTCCAGTGCGGCAGCCCGTCCAGCGGGTGGAAGAACGAGGCGAGCCGCTGGAGTTCGCCCCGGCGGCGGCGCGGCGCCTTGTGGTACCAGAGCTTGTTGAACGCGCCCACCGTGCTGCCCCGCAGCAGCCCGCCCGGGACGGTGCGCGGCGCGGGCGGCAGCCGCACCGGGCGGAAGGCCAGCGGCTCCCTGCGGGCCGCACGCGCCGGCCGGCCGCGCCCCTCCAGTGCCGCCAGCGGCGCGTGGTCGCCGCGGGTCAGCACGGCGCGTCCGGCAGCCGTACCGCGCGCCAGCAGATCGATCCAGGCCACCGAGTAGCGGTAGCGGTGGTCGGTCGCGGTCAGCGTCGCCAGCAGCGAGTCCAGATCGGGCAGCCGCTCGGTGTCCACCGTCATCAGCGACGTCTCCACCGGCAGCAGCCGCACCGTCGCGCTCAGCACCAGTCCGGTCAGCCCCATACCGCCCGCCGTCGCGTCGAACAGCTCGCTGCCGGGCGCCACCTGACGCACCTGCCCGTCGGCCGTCAGCAGTTCCAGGGAGCGCACATGGCGGGTGAACGAGCCGGAGACATGGTGGTTCTTGCCGTGGATGTCCGCGCCGATCGCTCCGCCGACCGTCACATAGCGGGTCCCCGGCGTGACGGGCACGAACCAGCCCAGCGGCAGCAGCACCGTCATCAGCCGGTGCAGGCTGACCCCTGCCTCGCAGGTCACCGTCCCGGCCGCCGCGTCGATCGCCAGCACCCGGTCCAGACCCGTGGTGTCCAGCACGGTGCCGCCCGCGTTCTGCGCCGCGTCCCCGTAGGACCGCCCCAGTCCGCGTGGAATGCTGCCGCGCGCCCCGCACGCCAGTACGGCCTCCACCGCCTCCTGCCGGGTATGCGGCCGCAGCACCTGGGCGCCGGTCGGTGCCGTCCTGCCCCAGCCGGTCAGCAGCCGGGCGGTGCGGTCGGACGGTGCAGCTCGTCGTGCGGTCGCGGCGCGCTGGGTGTGCTGAACGGGCATGAACGTGACGGTAAGTGCCGCGAGATGCCACGGAGGGGAGGCCGTGCCCGCAGCCGTGATCCGTGTCGCTGAACGTGTCGCTGAAAGGGTGAAAGGCCGAGTGTCGGGCCGCAGCTCGGCCGAAGGCGGCGCGGGGCGCGGCAGAGTCGGACCGTGGCAGCGAGAACGGCCCGACGATGGGGGCAGTGGGAACGGCGGTTGTTGTACGCGCTGGGCGAGACCGCGGCCGACGCCCGGGTGGCCGGTGCGGCGCGCGCCCTGTCCTGGAGCGGGGAGCACGCCGCCGTCTGGCTCCTGGTCGGGCTCGCCGGCGCCGCCACCGACCGTACGCAGCGGGAGCGCTGGCTCAAGGGCACCGGGCTCGTGGGCGCCGCGCACCTGGCCAGCATGGGGATCAAGCGGGTCGTGCGCCGCCCGCGCCCCGGACTGGCCGGCCGCGCCCCGCTGGTACGGACGGCCGGACGGCACTCCTTCCCCAGCTCCCACGCCGCCTCGGCGAGTGCGGCGGCACTGGCGCTCGGCGGACTGCGGCACCGGTCGCTGGGCGGGGCGCGGCACGGAACGCCGCTTGCCGCGCTGGCGGCGCTGATGTGCGTCTCCCGGCTGATCGCGGGCGTCCACTACCCCTCGGACGTGCTCGCGGGCGCCGCACTGGGCGCGCTGACCGTGCGGCTGGGCACGCGCGGCCCGCGGCGGAGAGGGCTGCCGGATGGCTGAGCGCTCCACGCTGACCGGCAGCCACGCGCCGCACCCGGCGGAACCGGCCACCGAGCCCCGCCACTCAGCCCCCGCGGCCGCACCCGCGGGGCGCCCGCGCGGATTCGCCGGCACCCTCCCGGGCGGGCTGCTGCTGACCGTGCGGCCCCGCCAGTGGGTCAAGAACCTGCTCGTCGTCGCCGCTCCCGCTGCCGCAGGGCAGCTCGCCGCCGTCCATACGGTGCTCGAACTCGGCCTGGTCTTCGCGCTGTTCACCGCCGCCGCCTCGGCCGTCTACCTGCTCAACGACGCCCGCGACGCGGAGGCCGACCGCGCGCACCCCGACAAGTGCCGCCGCCCCGTCGCCGCTGGAACCGTCCCGGTGCCGCTCGCCTACTCCCTCGGCGCACTGCTCGCCCTGGCCTCGGCGGTGGCGGCAGCACTGCTGTGCAACACCGCGACAGCGGCCCTGCTGGTGACCTATGTGGTCATGCAGATCGCCTACTGTCTGCGGCTCAAGCGGGTGCTGGTGGTCGATCTGGCCGTGGTGACGGCCGGGTTCGTGATGCGGGCCATGTCCGGCGGGCTGGCCCTGGAGATTCCGCTCTCCCGCTGGTTCCTGATCACCGCCGGGTTCGGCGCCCTGTTCATGGTCGCGGGCAAGCGCTACTCGGAAGCCCTGCTGATGGGCGAGGGCGAGGGCGGCACCCGGGCACTGCTGCGTGAGTACACCGTCGGCTACCTCCGCTTCGTGTGGCAGCTCGCGGCGGGGGCGGCAGTACTCGCGTACTGCCTTTGGGCCTTGGGGACCGACGCGGGTGCCGGTGTCTCCCTGTGCCGGCAGCTGTCGATGGTCCCGCTGATCCTCGCGGTCCTGCGGTACGCGGTCTTCATTGATCGCGGGGCAGCGGGCTCCCCCGAGGACGTGTTGCTGCGGGACCGCGCTTTGGCCGTCACGGCCGTGTGCTGGGGGCTTTTGTACGGGCTGTCGGTCGCGGGGTTGTAAGGCATGTCCGATGAGGGGGTGCCCCTGTCCGTCGGTTGCGGACTGCGGGTTGCTTGTGGCTGGTCGCGCAGTTCCCCGCGCCCCTTGATTGTTCCCCGCAAGCTTGGGCAGTCTGCTCCCCCAAGCTCTTCGAGCAGGGGGCATCCCCAGGCGCAGGGCTGGCAAGCGCAGCCCCCCATGCGGGGCACCCTATGACCAAGCCGCGAGCCCTCTGCACAGAGTTCGCGGGGTTCGCCACAGTGGGGGCCATCGCCTTCGCGGCAGACCTCGGCACCTTCCTCTACCTCCGCGGCCCCGCCGGAATGAACCCGATGTACGCCAAAGCCCTCTCGTTCATTGCCGGTGTAGCGGTCGCGTACACCGGCAACGCGCTGGGCCCCTACCGGCTGCGCGACCGCAGGGTGGCCGGGCGCTGGCGCAGGTTCTCCGTCTTCGTCCTGGTCAACGCCGCGGGCGGCGCCGTCCAGCTGGGCTGCCTCGGGGTGTCCCGTTACATGCTGGGACTGACCTCCACCCTCGCCGACGTGGTCTCCGGCGCCGGGATCGGCCTCGTACTGGGCACAGCCGTGCGGTTCTGGGGAACGCGCACGCTGGTGTTCTCACATGCGCCCGCCCCCGACCCTGAGGGGGGAGGGGGGCGGGGGC
>NZ_JADKMA010000276.1 GCF_017676365.1 Streptomyces oryzae | reverse complement strand
GGGCTGGGTGGGCGGCCCCGCGGATGGACTGGGCAG
The DNA here is from genome assembly GCF_017676365.1 of Streptomyces oryzae. Taxonomy (GTDB): domain Bacteria; phylum Actinomycetota; class Actinomycetes; order Streptomycetales; family Streptomycetaceae; genus Streptomyces; species Streptomyces oryzae. The sequence goes on along the minus strand of NZ_JADKMA010000276.1, from coordinate 7,011 downwards.
AGTGCCGTATGCGGCACCGCCGCTGCTGCTGCTCGGAGGCGTGGCGGTGAACGTGTTCGCGCCCAAGCCGTACTACGGGCTGCCCCTGCTGGCCTGCGTCGCGATGGTTGCGGGTATGAGCTACTCCTTCAGGGCCAGCGTGCTGTTCGGGGTCGCGGCCGGCCTGGCCACGGCGGGCGCGGGCGGATACAAGGGCCGCGAAAGCTCGGCGCTGCTCATCGATGTGGCCGCAGTGCTGGCCGTGAGCCTGGTCGGCCTCTGGATCAAATGGCTCGTCGACCGGCAGGGCCGCAATCTGGCCGTCGCGCTGAACGTCGCCGAGGCGGCACAGCGCGCGGTGCTGCCCGCGCCGCCCACCGACGTGGGACCGCTCACCGTCGCCGACCGCTATGTTGCGGCCCAGATCGGGGCCGCGATCGGCGGGGATCTGTACGCGCTCCAGGAGACGCCGTTCGGCATCCGGGCGATGATCGGCGACGTGCGCGGCAAGGGGCTGCCCGCCGTCTCCGCCGTCTCGGTCGCGGTCGGCGCCTTCCGGGAGGCGGCCGAGCACGCCCCGACCCTGCACGACCTGGCCGACCGGCTCGACCGGGCCCTGGACAGGGAGGGCGAGCGGCGCCAGGACACGGAGGACGACATCGAGGGGTTCGTCACCGCGCTGCTCGTCCAGATTCCGCCCAGCGGCGACACGATCACCGTGCTCAACCGGGGCCACCCGCCGCCCTATCTGCTGCACGACGGCAACGTCACCTGTCTGGAGCCGACCCACCCCGAACTGCCGCTGTCCACCGGGCTCGACTCCCCGAACGGCGCGCCGGTCGAGGAGACCTTCCCGTTCGCGCCCCACGACTCACTGGTGATGGTCACCGACGGGGTGACCGAGGCCCGCAACGGCGCGGGCGAGTTCTTCGACGTCCAGTGGGGCCTCGGAAGTACCGGTCTGCGCCGCGCGGACGAACTGGCCGACGCGCTGGTGAAGGCGGTCACGGAGTGGACGGGTGGTCAGCGGCAGGACGACATGGCGGTGTTGGTGCTCACCCGCGCTGCGTAGCCCCCGACGACCGGCGGCCCGGCGCGGTCGGCATCAGCTGTGTCCGATGTCTTGACCGTGGACAGACAGTGGTTAAAGTCTAGACCAATCGGATGTGCCCCCACCGGGACCGGCCGAGGTGTGCCTCGGCGTGCGTGCGCCGTGGCGTGCCGGTCCTGCCGCCGAAGGAGTTGACATGCACAAAAAGAGGAAGCTGGCCGCGCTCATCGGTGCCGGACTCTCACCCCTGCTCGTCCTCGGCCTCTCCGTCACCCCGGCCAGCGCACACGGCTACATCAGCGACCCCGCCAGCCGGCAGGCCCAGTGCGCTGCCGGAGTCGTCGAATGCGGCTCCATCAAGTACGAGCCGCAGAGCGTCGAGGGCCCCAAGGGTCTGCAGGACTGCGCGGGCGGCCACGACGAGTGGGCGGAGCTGCGCGACGACAACCACGGCTGGAACGTGGCGAACGTCGGTAAGTCCGCCACCTTCAACTGGACGCTGACCGCCGCACACCGCACCACCACCTGGCAGTACTTCATCGACGGCCAGAAGATCGCCGAGTTCGACCAGGGCGGGGAGCAGCCCCCCTCGCAGCTGTCGCACAACGTCGACTTCGGCAACTTCTCCGGCCGCCAGACCGTGCTGGCGGTGTGGAACGTCGCCGACACCGCGAACGCGTTCTACGCGTGCGTCGACGTGAACATCGGCTGAGGTCTGTGCTCGACGGTGCCCCCTCGCCGGCGATTTCTCGCCGGCGAGGGGGCACACCCTTCTCGCGTGGTTGCCGAGAGCCCGGCACCGTCGTCGGCGTAAGCTGCGCGCCTTGCCGTTGCGACGGGAGAACCGCGGAGGCGCGAGCACAGCCCGTACAGCCGCTGCGCCGTGCCGCCTGCGATCATGGCCGTCACTCTTCGGGCGTCCGGGGGTGACCACTCGCCCCGTCGCACCCACTCCTCCGTCAGGGAGGTCAGCGCTTTGCGGAAGAGCTGGGCGCCGGCCATGTACAGCTCCGGGATGCCGTAGGCGTCGGTGGAGAAGAGGAGTTTGCCGAAGGGGGTGAGCTCCAGCAGTTCGGCGAGCACGTGGCGGGCGCGGGCGCCGGTGTGCGGGATGGTGAGCCCGAAATCGGCGTAGACGTGGGGGAAGACAGCGGCCAGATAACCGGCGCCGCGGTGGTAGGGGTAGCAGTGCAGGAGGACCAGCGGGGCGCCGTAGGGGGCTGCCGCGCGGATGAAGTCGGTCAGCAGCAGCGGATCGCAGCGGTCCAGGCGCAGATCCGGGTCGCCGAAGCCGGTGTGCAACTGCAGCGGCAGCCCGGTCCGTACGGCCGACCACAGCAGATGCCGCTCCAGCACCGGGTCGGAGAGCCTGCTGCCCCGCGCCCTGGAGGCCAGCCAGCGGTCGGCGGCGGCGTAGATCTCCGAGGTGGCCGGAGGAGTGGGTGCCAGGTCCAGGCCGCAGCGGTAGGCGGCCACGGACTTGAAGCCGCGCGCGGTGCGTGCCGACCCGCGTACCCCCTCGGACACCTCGGCCAGGAAGGAGTGGGTGTCGCGCGCGGTGTCGGCGGCCCGCTCGGCCAGCCGTTCCAGGCGGACGATCTCATGGGCCTCCGCCGCCGCGGTCTCGGCAAGCTCGCCCGGGGTGAGCAGCGGGCCTGGCAGCCCCGTGTCCACGAGGAAGGCGGAGATACCACTGGCGCGCAGCAGTCTGCCGGTCACCTCGGTGGTGCCCAGCTCGGTACGCCGGCGCAGATAGGCCGCCGGCTCGCAGTGCGGCTCCAGGCCGAGCACGGGCGCGCACCAGCGCCGGACGGCAAAGCCCAGTTGGGTGTCGAAGTAGCTGAACGGGGCGCCGGTGTCTCCGGGCGAGGAGCCGGGGGCCGGAGCGGGGCGCTGCGGGACGTGGGCCTCCGTCAGAAACCCCTCGAACGCCGCCGGCTCCGGGCCGGCCCTGAGCACTCCATGGCAGTGCTGGTCGACCAGCGGCGGGAACGCGGGGAACGTGGGCACGGACGGCACGGGCACCGGCATTCAGTACCTCCCCCGGGTCGCGGCGGCGATCTCCTGCTCACTCGTCCCCTCGAACAGCTCGATCTCGCCCGCGCGCACCGCGCGGATGGCGCAGAACAGCGGCTCGCCGAGGGCCCGGCGCAGCGCCGTGGAGCTGTCGAAGTGCGCCAGCGCCTCGCCGAGCGAGCCCGGCAGCCGCCGCGGCGCTGGGTCGCTGTGCACCGGGTCGCCGGCCACCGGCTCGGGCAGCCGGGCCGCTGCCGGGTCGGCACCGGTGAGCTCGGCGAGACCGGCGAGCCCCGCCGCGATGACGCCGCCCACCAGCAGATACGGGTTGGCCGCCGAGTCCACGCACTTGACCTCGGCGTTGGCGGTGTCGGCGGCGGACCCGCTGCCCGTGATGAAGCGGAGCGCCGCCTCCCGGTTCTCCAGGCCCCAGCACTGGAAGGCGCCCGCCCAGTGCGACGGGCGCAGCCGCAGATAGCTGGCGGGGGAGGGGGCACCGAGCGCCAGCAGCGCGGGCAGCTCCCGCAACACCCCGGCCAGGAACGCCTCGCACTCCCGCGTCATCCCGAACGGACCCTCGCCGCCCGCGCACAGGTTACGGCCCTCCCGCCACAGGCTCAGATGCAGATGCCCGCCGCTGCCCACCCCGGACGGGTCCACCACCGGCGCGAACGACGCGGTCAGCCCGTGCCGCAGCGAGACCGCGCGCACGGTCTCCCGTACCAGCACCGCCAGGTCAGCGGCGCCCACCGGGTCGGACGGTGCGACGGAGACCTCGAACTGACCCGCGGCGTACTCGGGGTGGATCTGCAGCACCTCGACGCCCTGCGCCGTCAGCGCCGCCAGGACGTCCCGCAGATAGTCGGAGGTCTCCACCAGCCGCGCCATGCCGTATGCCGGGCCCCGCGTCGGATAAGCGGGCTCGCCGCCCGCTCCCGGCAGTTCGCCCTGCACGGCCACCCACTCGGTCTCGAACCCGGCGCGCAGCTCGATGCCGTGCTCGGCCCGTGCCCGTTCGGCCATCCGCCGGGCGAACCCCCGCTGGCAGGCCGCGTACGGACGGCCGTCCTGCTCATAGCGGTCCACCGGCGCCCAGGCCCAGCCGGGCTGCGCCGAGAGCACGGTCAGCCGGTCCAGGTCGGGCACCAGCCGCAGATCCCCGTCGGGGCCGCCGATGTGCTCGCTGGCCGTCATGGAGTCGTCGACCAGATAGACGTCGAAGCACGGGGACATGCCCACGCCTGCGCCGACGGCCTGCGGCAGCCGGTTCGCCGGTACGGCCTTGACCCTGGTGAGCCCCGCGTTGTCCACCCAGGTGAGCGCGGTGCCGTGCACCCCGGCGCGGGCCAGCCGTGCCGCGGCGGCACGGGCCCGCTCCTGGGCGCGCCAGGGGTCCCCGTCCCGCCGCCGGTCCGGATGGTCCGTCATATCCGCTGTGGTGTGCGCTGCCGCATCCGTCCCGGTGGCCGGCGTCCGCCGTGTCGTTCCCATGCACGAGGCGTTTACTCTCCGTTCGCGATCAGGGCAAGTCGCCGTGCGCAGGGACTCCGTAACCGGTCCGGGATGTGCCATCGGCAAGAAGCCTGGGTACGACGTGCCTGACTTCAGGGCTAGTTGGGCAGTACCCCAATGAGGCCACATCGGAGCGGGGAGGGAAACTTGGAAGGTGGCGAGACCAATGCGGCTACGGTACGGGAGCAGCGGTATGCGCATCACTGACGTCACTGGCGGTGAGCCTGCCGCCAGAGACGCCGTGCAGGACGGTACGACGGAAGGAGGCGCCGCTTCCCCCGCGGTGCCCAGAATGGTGCTGGGAATCCGGCTCCGGAGGCTGCGCGAGGCACAGTACATATCCCGCCGGGAGGCCGCTGAGGCCATCCGGGTCACCCACCAGCGGATCCAGGACCTGGAGCAGGGCCGCATCGGCTGCGCCCTGCGGGACGTCGCGGATCTGCTCACCATCTACGGCGTCACGGACGAGAGCGAGCGCGCCGTACTGACCGCGCTGGCCCAGCAGGCCAACACCCCCGGCTGGTGGCACGACTTCCAAGGGGTCGTCCCGCACTGGCTGCACACCTACCTGGGGCTGGAGCAGGCGGCCAGCGTGATCCGCACCTACGAGGTGCAGTTCGTGCCCGGTCTCCTCCAGACGAGGGAGTACGCACGCGCCGTCATCGAACTGGTACGCGAAGAGGAGCCCGAGGCGGGCATCCGGCGCCGTGTCGAACTGCGGATGCAGCGCCAGCAGATCCTCTACGGTCCCCGCGCACCGCATGTGTGGGCCGTCATCGACGAGGCCGCGCTGCGCCGCCCCGTCGGCGGCGCCGCGACGATGCGGGCCCAGCTGCGGCACCTGTGCGCGATGAGTGAACTGCCGCATGTGACGGTGCAGGTCATGCCGTTCAGCGCGGGCGGACACGCAGCAGCGGGAGGCCCCGTCACGCTGCTGCGGCTGCCCGAGGGCGAGCTGCCCGACGTCGTCTACCTGGAGCAGCTGCACAGCGCCACCTACCTCGAGGACGACGCCGACATCGAAGCCTACCGCCGGGTCACCGACCGGCTGGTGACCCGCTCGATGCCGCCGTCCCAGACCCGCGACATGCTGCGGCAGATCGCCGACGAGCTGCCCGACGACGAACCGACGGAGCCGGTCCGGCGCCTCGCCGGCCGCTAGGCCCCTTCCGAGGTCACCCCGCGTCAGGGACGCGCTCGAAGACGGCGGCCAGCCCCTGGCCGCCGCCGATGCACATGGTCTCCAGGCCGTAACGGGCGCCGCAGCGCCGCATCTCATGGGCCAGAGTCGCCAGGATGCGTGCGCCCGTGGCGCCCACGGGGTGGCCCAGCGAGATCCCGGAGCCGTTGACGTTGATCCGCTGCTCGTGGTCCCGCTCGGTCAGCCCGAGCGCCCGGGTGCAGGCGAGGACCTGTGCGGCGAACGCCTCGTTGAGCTCGATGAGGTCCAGGTCGGCCGGACCGAGCCGGGCCTTGGCGAGCGCGTCCCGGGTGGCCTGCACCGGGCCCAGGCCCATCGTCCCGGCGGGTACGCCTGCCCGGGCGAAGGAGACCAGCCGCACCAGCGGCCGCAGCCCCAGCCGTTCGGCGGTGCCGGCCGCGGTGACCAGGCAGGCTGCCGCCGCGTCGTTCTGGCCGCTGGCGTTCCCGGCGGTCACGGTGGCCTCCGGATCCTCCTCGAGCCGTACGGGCCGCAGCGCGGCGAGCTGTTCCGCGGTGGTGTCAGGGCGGGGGTGCTCGTCCGTTTCGACCCGCGTGATGCCCTTGCGGGTCCGTACGGTCACCGGCACCGTTTCCGCCTCGAACCTGCCCTCGGCCAGCGCCCGTCCGGCGCGCTGCTGGGAGCGGAGCGCCAGCGCGTCCTGCTCCTCGCGGCCGACGGAGAACTCCCGGCGCAGATTCTCCGCCGTCTCGATCATCCCGCCGGGCACCGGATGGTTCTCGCCGCCCGCGGTGATCCGGCCGCGGGCGAGGGAGTCGTGCAGCGTCAGGCCAGGGCCCTTGATGCCCCAGCGGCCCTCGTGCGTGTAGTACGGCGCCGCGCTCATCACCTCGGCGCCGCCCGCGATGACGACCTCGCTGAACCCGGCCCGTATCTGCATCGCGGCGTCCAGCACCGCCTGGAGCCCCGAACCGCAGCGCCGGTCGACCTGAGTGCCCGTCACCGATGGCGGCAGCCCCGCGTCCAGCGCCGCGACCCGGCCCAGGGCCGGGGCCTCCGAGCTGGGGTAGGCGTGGCCGAGGATCACCTCGTCCACGCGCTCCGGGTCGATACCCGTACGCGAGACGATCTCGGAGATCAGCAGGGCCGCCAGCGACTGCGGGCGCTGCCCCGCCAGCGCGCCGCCGAACCGGCCGATCGGGGTGCGCAAGGGTTCGCAGATGACGATGTCGGCGCTGCCGGGACCGACGGGGCTACCTGTCATGTTGCGGCCTTTCCGTGGGCGGGCGGG
>NZ_JADKMA010000275.1 GCF_017676365.1 Streptomyces oryzae | reverse complement strand
CCTAGGCTCGCTCGCCATGGAAAGCACCCTGCGTCAGCTGACGGCGTACGCGGCCGTCGCCCGGGCGGCGAGCTTCACGGCGGCCGCCAGGCAACTCCACGTCTCCCAGTCGCAATGTGTTCCTGCTGGGACGCCACGTGCTGCCGCAGCTGCACCAGATCCGCGTACAACGGGCTGTCCACCATCTTCTTGTCGGAGTCTCCGTGCTCGCCCATCGTGCCCCCCCGTCGCTGCTACACGTTGCCGAAGGTGCCGCCGGTGCCTGCGGAAAGCCACGGCGCCACCCACCGATCCTAGGACCAATTGTCCAGCTCAGGCGCGCTGTTGCGGGATTGCGACGCAGCGCGGGGTACTTCGGCACATCAGATGTGTCGGCCGGCGGCCGGGGCGGCGCCTCAGGCCACCGCGGCCACAGCGGGGTCACTTGATGGGCACGAACCGCCGCTCGCCCGTCTCCGGGTCGGGTGCGCCGAGGTACTGCTGGCTGACGACGTGATCCTCCTTGTTCCCCACTTTTCCCTCGAAGCCGAAGGGGATGCCCTCGATCGTCACCTTGGCGCCTGCTTTGATCTCGGAGGCGTTGCCCTGGTAGGTGACGGCGCTCACCTGCCCCCGGCTGTGAGCCAGTTCGGCGAAGGCATCCGCGTCGGGGGCCGGCGGGCCGGACGGGACGCCGGGGTTGATCAGGGCGGAAGTGGGCGGCGCCTGCAGCCACTTGCGGGCGGCGGCCTGCTCGTCGGGGGCTGCGCCGATCGGCACGTTGACGGTCACGACCTGGGCGCCCGTCACTCCGGTCTTGTAGGAGCCGGAGACCTCCGCAACCTTGCCGGTCAGCTCGCCGCCGAACTGCCCGTTGAGCTTCCCCTCCACCGTCCGGATCAGGCGGACAGCGGTGATGTTGGTGTTGGGGTCCGGATTGTTCTTGTCCCGGACCACCTGGATCGTGCCGTTGAGGACCGTCCCGGCTTCGGCCTTCAGCCCCTGACCCCTGACAGCCGAAAGGTCCACGCTGAAATCCCGGCTCTCCGTCACCGAGGGCCGTCGGGGATCGACAGTGCTGGTGACGGTGGAGACGTTGCCGGCGAACTTGACGCTGGGGGTGACGTTTCCGCCTCCGAGTTCGAGGGTCGCCTCCGTCCCCAGCGTTCCCATCTTGATCTGTGGCTGACCGATCCGCTTCAGAATCTTGTCGATCTCCATCGTGGCGACGCCCATGGGGTTCCCGTCGGCGGGCCCCAACTCCTGCTGACGCAGCAGGAACACCTGGTGGATGTCGTCCTGGAGCCGGTCGGCGTCCGCCTTGCTCTTGAACACCCAGGTGTCGCCGATCTCCAGCTTGACCCCGGCGCTCAGCGTCAGATCGCCTTCCTCGACCTTGACCCCGGCCTGCCCGTTGTTGATCATCGTGACGCGGTAGGTGCCGTCGTTCATCTGCTCGGTACGGAACGCGAATCCCTGGCCCAGCTCGAAGATTCCGAGCTGGAGTTTGACGCCTCCCGAGCTCTCCTGGCTGGAGGTCTTGTAGGGCATCACCTTGTAGTAGGCCAGGTGCTGCGCCTGCTGCAGGATTTCCGGCGGCAGTCCCTTGAGGGTCTCCAGCACCTCCGGCTTCAGATACAGATACTGCTCACGCTGCGCGGGCGTCAGACCGGCCCACCACTTGGCGACGGCGCCCTCGCCCGCGTCCCGCTTCGGTGTGGCGTTGAGATCGACCAGGCCGGCGTCGAGCAACGCGGCCCCGTCCAACTGGGCGCCCAGCGGGGCGGCACCGGCGACCTGGTCCAGGCGGTCGCACCGGCTGCGGATGTCGGCCGCTGTCCGGCGGAGGAACGGATCGATGGAGCCGGGCATCGGGCCGGCGGCGAGCGCGTCCGCCGACATCGACGACGGGAAGAGCTCCACGGGAAAGTCGGTCACGCTCGACGTACTCGGCAGCGGCAGCGGCGGGTCACCGGGCAGCTGGACACTGGTGAGCACCGGGGCGAGCTCCGGGCTGGTGCTCACCTGCTGCGGTGCCACGTCCCCGGCCGCCGCCTGAAGGATCTGCGTCAGTTGCCGGTGCATCGGCGCCATCTCGCCGGCCACCGTGTCCAGGTGCCCGGCGAGCTCGCGCACCCGTGCGGGATCAAGTCCTTGGAACCGGCCCATCAGCCACCCCCCGTACCGGCCGCCGCGGCTTCCTTCTCGAGCAGATCGGCCTCGTGCTCCCAGCGCTGTGCGCTGGAGCGCAGCCCATTGGCCATGCCCTCCAGCGAGCTGTTGTAGTTGCGCAGCGCCCCCGTGACACGCTCGGCGTAGGGGCCCTGCCATACGCCGTCGGCGCTGGCCTTGGCCACCCCCGAGTCCAGCGTGGACGCCAGCGAACCGGCCAGGGTGCGGGCCTGCCCTGCGTGCTGCCGCAGCCGTCCGGCCCGTGCCCGCGCCTGCTGGGGCGTCTCCCCCGGTCTCATCGCTCCCAACGTTCCCCCTTGGTCCGTGATCAGCCAACGTTGAGCGGATACCGCGATCGTAGGACGAACTGTGCGATCCTGGCGCGCTGTTGCATGATTGCTACGCAGAGCAGAGCGCATCAGTGCAATGGCCGACGAGTCTGGGACGTGGACTGCACCGCGGAAGCGTGGAGTGCCACGCGCAACGGACGACGGCCGACCCCGGGGGAGCTCATATGGAACTGCGGCTTACCGCCGCCGATGCCGCGGGCGGGCGGCGCGCGGACCTGCTGGTGGATGTCGAGCCCGACGCCGCCGTCGGCTCTGTGGCCCAGGAGGTCGCCCGGCACTTCGGCGGCGGCAGCACGCCGGGCGGCGAATCCGGCGCACCGGGCGGCGAAGGAAGCACGCCGGGCGGCGAAGGAAGCGCGCAGCCACCCGCCCTGTACGTCAACGGATACCCCCTCGATCCGGCCGTCCCGGTGGCCGCCTCGCCCGTACGGGACGGCGCGACCGTCTCCGTTGGGGCGCCCGGCGCCTGCCAGCCGCCGGAGGCGCAGGGCACCGTGGAGGTGCGGGTGGTGGGCGGCCCGGACGCGGGGCGGGTCCACCGGCTGGGCCCGGGCGTGGCCGTGGTCGGCAGCGGGCCCGAGGCGTGGGTGCGCCCGGCGGACAGGACGCTGCCCAGCTCCGCGTTCGAGATCGACGTGGCCGTGGACGGCACGGTGACCGTCGCCCCGGCCTTCGGCAGCGGCGTCACCATGGACGGCCGGCAGCTGGAGCAGCCCGAGGTGTGGCGGCAGCGCGGCGTCGTCGCGGCCGGGCACTCGCTGTTCGAGCTGCGCGAGCCCACCTTCCCGGACGCGGCGCTCAAGCCCTCGCAGGACGGTACGGGGCTGGACTACAACCGGCCGCCGCGGATCAAGCCGTCCGCGCGCAAGACCCAGTTCCAGCTGCCGTCCCGGCCCAAGCAGTCGGAGACGCGGCCGCTGCCGTGGGCGGTGGCGCTGGCGCCGCTGCTGGCAGCGGTGGCGATGGTGGTGCTGCTGGGCAGCGCCATCTATCTGATCATGGCGGTGCTGACCCCGGTCACGCTCGTCGCCAACCACTTCTACGACCGCCGTCACGGCAGGAGTTCGCACCGGCGCAGGCGCCGCGAGTACGAGCAGCACAAGGTCTCCATCGAGTATCAGGCACGCAAGGCGATGGCCGAGGAGACCGCCGCGCGCCGGCTGGCCTGCCCCGACCCGGCGGAGCTGTACGTCGTCGCCACCGGCCCGGGGCAGCGGCTGTGGGAGCGGCGGCTGGAGGACGACGACTACGGCGTGCTGCGCGTCGGCACCGGCACACTGCCCTCCGAGGTGGAGGTCAGCGACCCCAACCAGCAGGAGCACCGGCGCACCGAGCCGCGGATGCTGGCGGAGGTGCCGGTGAGCATTCCGCTGCGCACCCACGGCATCCTCGGCGTGGCGGGCCGCGGTGAGCTGCCCCGCGCCGTCGGGCGCTGGCTGGTGGCGCAGGCTGCGGTGCTGCACAGCCCGGCGGACCTCAGCGTCTGTGTGCTGACCGACCCGTCGGGCCGCGAGTGCTGGGAGTGGGTGCGGTGGCTGCCGCACGCCCGGGGCCGCGAAGGGCACAACGGCCACAACGCGGTGGCGCTGCTGGGCACCGAGATGGAGAGCGTGGCCCGCCGGATCAGCGAGCTGCTGGCGCTGCTGAGCGCCCGTCAGGAGGCTGCGGGGGAGCGTTCGCCGGGCGCCGACGACCAGTGGCGCGGTCCGTCCGTGCTCGTCGTCCTGGACGGTTCGCGGCGGCTGCGGGCGCTGCCCGGGCTGACCCAGCTGCTGCGCGAGGGGCCCCGCTTCGGGATCCATCTGGTGTGCCTGGACGCGGACCGTGGGCTGCTGCCCGAGGAGTGCCGGGCCTTGGTGGAGGAGGACCACTTCGGGCTGCTGCAGGTCTCGCAGTTCGGCGAGAACCCGGTGCAGTCGGTACGGCCCGACTGTGTGCGGCCCGGCTGGTGCGAGTCCGTCGCCCGCGCGATGGCGCCGGTGCGCGATGTGAGCGAGAAGAAGTCCGGCGCCCTGCCCGACTCCTGCCGGCTGCTGGACCTGCTGGAGCTGGAGCCGCCGTCCGCCGCCGCGATCACCGCACACTGGGCGACGGGCGGCAGGTCGACCGCTGCCATGGTCGGCGCCTCCTTCGACGGCGCGTTCACCATCGACCTGGTGCGCGACGGGCCGCACGGGCTGGTCGCCGGCACCACCGGCTCCGGCAAGTCGGAGCTGCTGCAGACGCTGGTGGCCTCCCTCGCGGTGGTCAACCGGCCGGACGCGATGAACTTCGTGCTGGTCGACTACAAGGGCGGCGCCGCGTTCAAGGGCTGCGAACAACTGCCGCACACAGTCGGCATGGTGACCGACCTCGACTCGCACCTGGTGAAGCGGGCACTGGTCTCGCTCGACGCCGAGGTCAGCCGCCGCGAGCGGATCCTGGAGCCGGTCGGCGCCAAGGACATCGAGGCGTACGAGCGGGCGGCGCGCCGGGATCCGTCGCTGGCGCCGCTGCCCCGGCTGCTGATCGTCGTCGACGAGTTCGCCTCGATGGCACGGGAGCTGCCGGACTTCGTCACCGGCCTGGTCAACATCGCCCAGCGGGGCCGCTCGCTGGGCATCCATCTGATCCTCGCCACCCAGCGGCCCGGCGGCGTGGTCTCGCCCGAGATCCGCGCCAACACCAACCTGCGGATCGCGCTGCGGGTGACCGACACCTCCGAGAGCCAGGACGTCATCGACGCGCCCGACTCCGCGTACATCTCCAAGAACACCCCGGGCCGGGCGCTGGTGCGGCTGGGCGCCAGCTCGCTGCTGCCGTTCCAGACGGGGCGCGTCGGCGGGCGCAGGCCGCAGACGGCGGCCGAGCACACCACCGAGCCGTGGTCCGTACCGGTGGAGTGGCCGGATCTGGGCCTGCCGGCGCCCACCCGGCCCAAGCCGCAGGGCCGCTCGGACGACGACCCGCTGACCGACCTGGCGCTGCTGGTGGAAGCGGTGGGCGAGAGTGCGGCGGCGCTGAAGTGCGCGGAGCCGTACCGCCCGTGGCTGGAGCCGCTGGCCGACCTGGTGACGGTGGCCGAGGTGCCCCGACCGGCAGCCGTGCGCCGCGACGACGTGCCGCCCGCGGTCTTCGGCGTCACCGACGTACCGGCCCGGCAGGCCCGCGAGCCACTGCTGCTCGATCTGGTGGACGGCGACCATCTGCTGCTGGTCGGCGGGCCGCGCTCGGGCCGCTCGACGGCGCTGCGCACCATCGCCGCCTCGCTGGCCGACGTCGCCTCCCCTGCCGACGTCCATCTGTACGGCGTGGACTGCGGCGCCAACGCACTGGTGCCGCTCTCCGTGCTGCCGCACTGCGGCGCCATCGTCACCCGGGACCAGACCGACCGGCTCACCCGGCTGCTGGCCAGGCTCCAGGCCGAGGTCTCCCGCCGCCAGCAGATCCTGGCGCGGGCAGGCGCCGCCAACGTCGCCGAGCAGCGGGCTTCCGCCGTCTCCCCGGAGGAGCGGCTGCCGTGGATGGTGCTGCTGCTCGACGGCTGGGAGGGCTACACCGCCGCCTTCGAGTCGTACGACTACGGCAAGCTCATCGACGCCATGACCCAGCTGTTCCGCGAGGGGCCTTCCGTCGGGCTGCGGGTGGTGATGACCGCGGGGCGCAGCGGCCTGTCGGGCGTCGTCTCCTCGTCCTTCGGCGACCGGCTCGTCCTGCGGCTGGCCGACCACAACGACTACACCACGGCCGGTATGACGACCCGGGACATCCCCTCCCACCTCCCGCCCGGCCGCACCCTGCGGCCCGGCGACGACGGAGTGCTGGAGAGCCAGATCGCGCTGCTGGACCAGGACCCCTCCGGCCAGGCGCAGGTGGCCGCCATCCGGCGGATCGCCGAGCAGGCCGGCACGGCGCACGGCCGCCCGCCGCGCGGCCTGCGCCCCATGCGGGTGGACGCCCTCCCCGGGCGGGCGACCACGAGCGAGGCGCTGGCGCTGGACCCGGAGTTCGCACCGCCGTCCCCGCTGTGGGCGCTGGTGGGCGTGGGCGGCGACGAGCTCGCGCCGCTCGGTGTGGACCTGCCGCAGCACGGCCCCGGCTTCGTGATCGCGGGCCCGCCCAAGTCGGGCCGCTCCACCTCGGTGTGCGCGGCGGCACGGTCACTGCTGCGTGCGGGCGTGCCCCTGGTCGCCGTCACCCCCAAGCGCTCGCCGCTGCGCGAGCTGGAGGGCGAGCCCGGAGTGCTGGGCGTGGTACGGGAGACGACGGACGCCGCGCCGCTGCAGGAGTTGCTGGACCGGGCCGCCGAGGCCGGCCGGTACGCGGTGGTCGTCGACGACGCCGAGCTGGTCTACGACACGCCGCTGGACTCCGTACTGGAAACGGTGGTGCGCAGCGGTGTGGACGGCGGCCACGGGCTGGTGGCCGCCGGCACCACCGACTCGCTGACCTCGCAGTACCGCGGCTTCGTCCGGGAGGCCAGGCGCGCCCGCAGCGGGCTGCTGCTCTCGCCGCAGAACAACTCGGAGGGCGAGCTGTTCAACATCCGGCTGCCCCGTGCCACCGCCTCCGGCGTCGCGGGCCGCGGACTGCTGGTCCTCAGCGGCGAGATGCTGCCGGTGCAGGCGGTCACGGACAACTGACCGCCCGCGCTCCGCAGGCGAGTGAGCCCCGCAGGCGAGTGACCCGCACACGCGGACGGGCCGCAGCCGTTTC
>NZ_JADKMA010000274.1 GCF_017676365.1 Streptomyces oryzae | reverse complement strand
CACCCACCCCCCGCGAAGCCCCCACGGCGCCACAGCTGCGCGCTTCGGCACCGGAGCCCCGAGGCGCGGTGCCGGACGCGGGGGTTGCGGCGCCAGTTGCGGGGTCCGTGATGCCGCAGCCGCCAGACGCGGTGCCCGAGCCGCAGGCGGCGGCGCCAGGCGCGGTGCCGCAGCCGCTCCCCGCGGTGGACGCGGGGCCCGCGCCGGACGCGGGGCCCGCGGTGGACGAGCCGCGTCAGGGGCCGGCTGCGGAGCAGCCGGCGGCGCGGGCCGACCGGGAGCGGATCAAGTCGCTCACCACGCAGCGGCTCGCCCGCGCACTGCGGGTGCCGCCCGGGGAGCTGTCGCCCCGCCGCGCGTTCGCCGAGCTCGGCGTCGACTCGATCACGGGGATGTCCTTCGTGGCCGAGCTCGGCGAGGAACTGGGACTCGAACTCGACGCCGCGCTCCTCTACGACCACACCACCATCGACCGGCTGACCGACCACCTCACCGACCTTGTCGACAACGCCTCCGGAGGGCAGCGATGACGAGTACCGAGTTCCGATCCGTCGTGGATCGCTACCTCACCGCCGGCCCGGCCACCGAATCGGAGCCGCCACCGGCCCGCACCTCCGCGCTGGACATCGCGGTGGTCGGGATGGCGGGCAGGTTCCCCGGGGCCGACGACGTGCACACGTTCTGGGAGAACCTGGCCGCCGGGCGCAAGAGCGTCGGCGAGCTGCCGCAGGAGATCCTCGGCGAGGGTGCCCGTGGCTACCGGTGGGGCGGTGTGATCACCGACCGCGACTGCTTCGACCCCGAGTTCTTCGGGATCGACCCGCGCGAGGCCGACTCCATGAACCTGCACCAGCGGCTGCTGCTCCAGGAGGCGTGGCACGCCCTGGAGGACGCGGGCATCGACCCGTTCTCGCTGTCCGGTTCCGACACCGGCATGTTCGTGGGGGCCGAGCCGGCCGGGTATCTGCACGAGTCGTTCACCGGCGCCTCCGACGCGCTGGTCGCAGCGCGGCTGTCCTACTTCCTCGACTGGCACGGCCCGGCGCTCGTCGTCAACACCGCCTGCTCGTCGTCCATCGTGGCCATCCACATGGCCTGCCAGAGCCTGCTGTCCGGCGAGTGCGGCATCGCGCTGGCCGGCGGCGCCAACGCCGGTCTCGACCAGAGTTCGCTCAACCTGCTCGCCGACATGGGAGTGCTCTCCCCCTCCGGCGAGTGCCGCACCTTCGACAACTCCGCCAACGGCACGGTGTTCGCGGAGGGCGTGGCGGTGCTGGTGCTCAAGCGGCTCGCCGACGCCGAGGCGGCCGGAGACGACATCCGCGGGGTCATCCGGGCGACCGGCATCAACCACGACGGCGCCAGCAACGGCCTCACCGCGCCGAACGGACCGGCCCAGGAGAAGCTGATCGACGCGGTGTACCGCAGGTACGGCGTCGACGCCTCCCGGATCGGGTACGTGGAGGCGCACGGCACCGGCACCGTACTCGGCGACCCGGTCGAGGCGGGCGCGCTGGTCCGCGCGTTCGGCAGGCACCGGCCCAACCCCGAGGGGTGCGTCCTGGGGACCGCCAAGGCGAACATCGGTCACACCGGCGCGGCCGCGGGCGCGATCGGCCTGGTGAAGGTGCTGCTGAGCATGCGCAACGAGCGCTTCCCCGGCCTGCCCACGTTCCGCACCCTCAACCCGATGATCAAGCTGGACGGTTCGGGCATCACCATCGACGCGGTCGGCAGGCCCTGGCTTGCGACGCCGGGCGTGCCGCGGCTGGCGGCCGTGAACTCGATGGGCCACAGCGGCACCAACGCGCACCTGGTCGTCGAGGAGTACCTGCCCCAGCCCCGTACGGCCGGGCAGGACCGGGCCCACGGCCCGGTGGCGGTGCCGCTGTCGGCCCGTGACCCGGAGCGGCTCGCAGCGCTCGCCGGTCGGCTGGCCGACCACCTCGACCGGGTATCCGCACCCCGGACGGAGGACGGCCAGGACACCCTCCGCCGGCTCATCGCCGACCTGCTGGGCATCGACCCGACCGGGCTGCGGGGGGACCGGAACCTGGAGAGCCACGGCGCCGAGCCGCACCAACTCGCCCAGCTGGCCAAGCTGCTCACCGGGCAGACCGGTCGGCAGGTCACCGTGGACACGCTCTACGAGGCGCCGTCCGTGGACGGTCTCGTCGCCTCGCTGGCGCCGGCCGCGCAGCCGGACGAGCGGCAGCCCCGGTGGGAGCCGCCGAACCTCGCCGACGTGGCGGTCACGCTCCAGCAGGGACGTGCGGCGCTGGACGAACGAGCGGTCGTGGTGGCCGAGTCGGTGCCCGAACTGGTCACCGCGCTGCGCGCGCTCGCCGTCGGCCGCCCCACGGCGCACACCGTCACGGGCCGGGCCGGCGCCGGTGCCCCGCGCGCTGCGGGCGGCTCCCCGGCCGAGGTCGGCAGGGCCTGGTGCCAGGGGGCGGACGTCGACTGGCCCACCGCCGGCGGGCGGCGAGTGCCGCTGCCCGGCTATCCGTTCGCCCGCAACCGCCACGGCAAGGACCGGCTGGCGCCCCGCACCACCGCGATGCCCACCCCGGCGCCGGCTGTGACGGCCCCCGCGGCGCAGGCCCCGGCGGCTCCCGCGCCCGTCCCGGCGACCGAGCCGGTGGCCGAACCTGTGGCCGAACCGGTGGAGGACGTGCCACAGGCCGGTGCCGGTGCCGGAAGTGGCGGGCTGCGCGAAGAGATGGCGCTGTGGCTGACGCGGCTGATCGCCGACGAGGTGGGTATCGATCCGGCCGCCATCGACCGCTGGGAGCGGTTCGACGCGTTCGGCGTGGACTCGGTGGTCCGTACCCGGGTCAACCACCATCTGGCCGAGCGCTTCCCGTCCGCTTCCCGGACCCTGCTGTTCGAGTTCCCCACCATCGACGAGGTGGCGGATCTGCTGACCACCGACTTCCCCGCCGACTGCCGGACAGCCCTGCGCGCCCCGGCCCCCGCACCCGCCGCCCAGCAGCCCGCCGCACCGGCTCCGGCTGCTCCGGCTCCTGCTGCTCCGGTTGTTCCGGCTCCTGTTGCTCCGGCTGATGGTGGTGCTGGGGTTGTGGTGGGTTGGTTGTCGGGTGTGGTGGCGGAGGAAGCGGGTTTTGTGGGGGAGGTGGATCCGTGGCGGTCGTGGGGTGAGTTCGGGGTTGATTCGGTGGTGCGTACGCGGGTGAATCACCGTATTGCGCAGGTGTTTCCGGATGCGTCGCGGACGTTGTTGTTCGAGTTCGGGTGTGTGGCGGAGGTTGCCGAGTCCCTGGCGGCCGACTTCCCCGCCGAGAGCCGCGCGCTCCCGGCGGCCCAGCCCGCAACCGGCGCCACCACCTCCACCGCGGCGTACCCCGCCGAGCCGGTGCCCGAGTGGCCCACGGCCCCCTCCTGGACGGCGCCGTTCCCTGCCCGTGAGACCGGGTTCTCCGCGAGCCGGGTGCTGTTCCACCCGGACGCCGACCCCGACGACACCGAGCTGGTACGCGAACGTCAGGCCGAGCTCCTCGATGTGCTGCTGCGCGGCGAACAGCTCGACCGCGTGGGCGGCCTGACCGATCTGTACGGCGGCCAGGGCGCTGCCGGGCTGCGGCTGGCCGCGCGGCACCGCGCCCTGCGGGTGCACATCCGCACCGCGGACCCGGCCCAGGCCGAGACGGCCGCCCGGGCGGCCAAGGAGCACGGCCTGGACGCGCGGGTCACCGTCGCGCACACCGACCCCGCGACCCAGCACGAGGTCGCGCTCGGCATCGAGGGCAGCCACCTGATCGCCGACAAGGCGGGCCACCTGGCCAGGACCGCTGCGGTCCTGCCGGAGGGCGGCAGGCTGCTGCTGGCCGAGTTCCTGGCCGTCGGCGGCGAACTGGCCGACCAGCGGCTCGGCATCTCGATACCCACGGCCCAGCAGTGGGCCGACCAGCTTGCCGACGCCGGGTTCGTACTGGACGAGGCGGTCGACGCGGCAGAGCGCGTCGGCCACTTCCTCGCCGACTTCGACGCCGACCAGCACACCGCGGGCCTCGACCCCGTGGCCAGGGACCGCTGGCGGTTCCACACCGATCTGGCCGTGCCGCTGGAACGCGGGACGGCGGCGTATCTGCTGCTGCGGCTGCGCAAGGACAGCACGGCCGACCTGGAGGCCAGGCGCGCGGGCAACCGCGCCCGGATCGCCGCGGCCACCCCGTACGCAGAGGCGGTGACCCGTTGATGACCACCACGACCACCACGGCAGACAGCAGGCAGGGGCAGCACCCGGCCGAGCTGGCGGAGCGGCTGTCCACAGCGGCCCGTGCCGTGCTCGCCGGAGCCGACCCGGGCGCCGGCCTCGCGGTGCAGCGCGGCATGGACGCGCTGACCCTGCTGGCCCGGCGGATGCTCGCCGGCGCGCTCCGGCGGATGGGCGCCTTCACCACGGCGGGGGAAGCCTGCAGCCCGGACGAACTGGCCGCGCGGCTCGGGGTGGTGGACGAGCACCGGCGGCTGTTCGACGCGCTGCTCGACATCCTCGTCACCGCCGGCACCCTGCGCCGCGAAGGAGCGCGGCTGGTGGCCGCCTACCCGCTGCGCGAGCTGGCCGAGTCCGAACTCGACTCCATGGTCGCCGGGCTGGTGGCGGAGTTCCCCACCGCGGAGCCGACCGCGCTGCTGCTGCGCCGGTGCCTTGCCGCCTACCCGGAGGTGCTGACCGGACGCCGCCCCGCCTCCGAGGTCCTGTTCCCCGACGGGGCGGCGGCTGCCGACGACGAGCGGCCTGGCGGCCACCCCGACAGCGGGGACGTGGTCGCCGCTGTGGCGGCCGAGGTCGCCCGCGTGCGCCTGGAGACGGCGTCGGCCGTCTCGGTGGTCGAGCTCGGCTCAGGGACCGGCGCCGGAGCCGCCCGGGTGCTGCCCGCGCTGGCCCCGTTCGGCGACCGGCTGCGCTACTCCTACACGGACGCGTCGTCCCGGTTCACCGAGCACGGCAGGCAGCGGTTCGGCCGCGACTACGGCTTTGTCGACTTCACGGTCTTCGATGTCACCGAGGCAGCCGGAGCGCCGCAGCCGCCGGCCGGCGAGGCGGATGTGCTGCTCGCCGCCAACGTCCTGCACGGTGCCCCGGACGTGGACGCCGCGCTGGCCGGAGCCGCCGCGCTGCTGCGGCCCGGCGGTGCGCTGGTGCTGACCGAGGCCGTCTCGGCACCCGAGCCATCGATCATGCTCTTCGGGCTGACGGCCGACTGGTGGCCGCGGCGGGAACGGGAGGGACTGCCCAACTCACCGCTGTTCTCGTCCGACCAGTGGCGCGCCGCCCTGGTCCGTGCCGGGTTCGAGCAGATACGGGTCCACCCGCTGCCGCCCGGCGTGGACGAGGACGACGCACCGGAAGCCGTCATCGTCGCCCAGCGCGCGGTGCCCGCAGCACCGGCCACAGCGCCCGCACCGGCACGGACGGCGACCTCTGCACCGGCCACGGCTGCCGCACCGACCACCGCTCCCGCATCCACCACGGCCCCCGCACCCACCGCGACGTCCGGCCCCGCGGCGCCGCGTACTGGCGCGGCGGTGCCGCGTACCGCTCCCGCCGCGCGTACCGCCGACCGCGCCGACACCGAGGGCCCCATCGCGATCGTCGGTCTGAGCGTGCGCTTCCCGGGGGCGCCGGACGCACGCCGCTACTGGGAGCTGATCACCAGCAACAGCACCGCCATCGGGGAGATCCCGGCCCGGCGCTGGGACTGGCGGGAGCACTACGACCCCGAGCCCCAGGGCATGGAGGTCATCACCAAGAGCCACTCCAAGTGGGGCGGGTTCCTGGAGGACTTCGACCAGTTCGACGCCGAGTTCTTCGGGATGTCCGAGCAGGAGGTCCGCAACACCGACCCCCAGCAGCGGATCTTCCTCCAGGAGTGCTGGAAGGCGCTGGAGGACGCGGGGTACTGCCCGAACGCCCTCGACGCCAAGGTCCGCAAGGCAACCGGGGTGTTCGCCGGCGCCTCCAAGCTCGGCTTCGACCGGCTCGGCCCGGAGCGCGGGGTCGACCTGCCGCGCACCTCGTTCGGCGACATGGTCAACCGCGTCTCCTACCAGCTCGACCTGGGCGGGCCGAGCAAGCCCGTGGACACCGCCTGCTCCTCGGCGCTGGTCGCCCTGCACGAGGCGGTGCAGAGCCTGCGGTCCGGAGAGTGCGCCATGGCGCTGGTCGGCGGGGTGAACCTGTATCTGCACCCGTCCACCTACGCCGAGCTGGGCGCGGTCAAGATGCTCTCCAACCGCCCCGAGTGCCCCGCCTTCGGTATCGGCGGCAACGGCATCGTCCCCGGCGAGGGTGTCGGTGTCGTGGTGCTCAAGCGGCTGGCCGACGCGCAGCGCGACAACGACCATGTGCGCGCGGTCATCCGCGGCACCGCGGTCAACCACAACGGACGTACGGTCGGGTTCACCAGCCCGAGCCCCAAGCGCCAGGCGGAAGTGATCACCGCAGCGCTGCGCCGCGCCGAGGTGGACGCCGCGACGGTGAGCTATCTGGAGACCACCGTCAACGGTACGGAGATCGGCGACGCGGTGGAGATGACCGCGGTCACCCAGGCGTTCGGGGGGCGCGAGGGCGCCACCGGCCGCTTCCGGCTCGGCTCGGTCAAGCCCAACATCGGCCATGGGGAGGCGTCCTCGGGCATGGCGCAGCTGACCAAGGTGGTCCTCGCGCTCACCGAGCGCACCATGCCGCCGACCCGGCTGCCGAAGGAGCTCAACCCCGCCATCGACCGCGACAAGCTGCCGTTCGAGCTGTCGGACACGCCCGTGCCGTGGGAGCCGCCGAGCGTGCACGGACAGCGGCAGCCGCGCCGGGCCGGGATCACCGGGATCGGCGCGGGCGGCGCCAACGCGCACGTCGTCGTCGAGGAGGCCCCGGAGACCGAGGCCGGGCCGGGCGCGGGACCCGCGCTGTTCGTCCTCTCGGCGCGCACCCGGGAGCAGCTGGCCGCCTCCGCCGACAACTGGATCGGCTTCCTGCGCGGCCACCCGGATCTCGACCTGGCGCGCGTCGCCTACACCAGCCAGGTCGGCCGGGAGCCGATGCGGTTCCGGCTCGCGCTGGTGGCCGAGAGCCTGGCGGAGGTCGTGGACGGACTCGGCCGGTGGCGGTCCGGCGACACCGCGGCCGTGCTGACCGGAGAGGCCAAGCGCCCCGCTTCCGCCGTACGTGCCGAGCGTGCCAAGGGCAGGCCGCCGGCCGAGCTGGCCCGCGTGTGGGCCGAGGGCGGCATGATCGCCTGGCCCTCGCTCTACCCACAGGGCACCCCCGTGCGGCTCGGCGGACTCCCCACCTACCCCTTCGCGGCCACGGGCTACTGGACCGACCCGCCGGCCGCCGCCACGGCCCCGCGCCGGGCAGCGTCCACCGCCGGCCCCCAGCCCGTAAGCCCC
>NZ_JADKMA010000273.1 GCF_017676365.1 Streptomyces oryzae | reverse complement strand
CCGATGGGGTTGATGAAGGTGCCGGGCGGGCTTTGACTTCCGTCTTCCGAAGAGGAGGCCAGCCGCAGGTTGTGCGCCTCGGCAGGAGCCTCGCTTCGCCATCAGCGGCCCATGGCCGCCACCCGAGATCCGCGCACTGGCGCAGGAGGCGGCACGGGGCGATCCGGCCAAGGGAGCCGTGTGCCGCAACCCTTCCGCAGCATCGTCGTACGCGCCCTCGAAGTGCGCTACGCGGTGGCAGGAGACGCCGCGCATCATCGACGCCTACGAACACCCCCCGCGCCGCACGTAGATGTCCCCCGCCCGCGCGGGCACCGGTCACGGCGCAACGGAAACCCCCTACGGCCTGCTCCACCACCGCTACACCCTCGACGACGAGGGCACCGTCACCGACGCCGCGCTCGTCCCCCCGGCCTCCCAGAACCACGACGCCATCGAGGAGGACGTACGGCGCTACGGGAAGCGCGCCTTGCGACCAGCCACTCCTCCGACGAAGAGCCCGCAGCGCTGAGCGAGCGCGCTGTTCGCAACCACGACCCCTGCATCTCCTGCTCCGCTCATTTCCTGCGCCTCTCGGGTGACGCGCGAGGAGTGACTTTTGGTGACCGCGGGCTTTTGGCTCTCGACGGGAGTTGCTCGGCCGGGCGCGTGTAAGCGCAGTCCTGATCCGCCGTGGCCCACTCCTTCCCCGGCGAGGCGCGGGAGCGCTACAGGTTCAGTCGCGACGATCCCATCAGGTGCCCGTAGGCATGGATTCCGGCCGGAACATCCTGGTCACAGTGGTGGCAATGGCGACGCAATCGTGGCAGTGGAAGCGGCCATGACCTCGGCGTACGCCCACAGTGACCTGCAAGAGCCCATTGATCACCTGGCCTCGGTCAACCGTCACCCGCTCCTCCCCGGGCCATGGCGGCTGTCTCTGCCGCGCGGACGGCAAGCGTGCTGCCCGGCAGCGCGACCGACTGGCGAGCTCAACCGTGGTCGGCGCCAAGAGACCCGCCGATTGCGCGGCGCTGTGCTGATCAGCGGCAGGCTTCCGTGCACGTCGCCGATCGATGGCTGCTGGGCCGCATGCTCCCCAACGGAGGACCAGCCATGTCTTGGGTGCCCCACAGGGCTCGAACCTGTGGTTGGCCGATCACATTTCGCGCCCTGGTGAGGGGCAGTGACCTGTGCTTTTCCTCAGCCTGGACGGGATCGGGCCGACTCGGCTCTTCCTCGCCTCCCGAGAGGGCGCACGACCACGAACGCCGCTGATCGACAACACCCCGCGGTGACCCGCTGCGACGCGCAGGCAGAGCTGACCATAGGTTGGCGCCCCCGGCAGGACTCGAACCTGCGGCCAAGCGCTTAGAAGGCGCCTGCTCTATCCACTGAGCTACGGGGGCCGGCCTCCGTCGCGGTGGGCGGGCTCGCCGCCCCCCGTGACCATGGCGGGGTCAAGGATAGGGGGCCATGCGGCTCGTCCTGTTCGCTCCACGGCCGCGACGCCATGTGGAGGTTCCGTGAAGCGGTCCTGATAATCGCAGGCGGGTGCGATTCACGCAGCGGTTTTGGCGGCGTGGGGGGCGGGTGTTGCGTAGTCGTTATGGGTGCGGCCGGGTTGCAGGTGGGCTATGTGGGGTGAAGGGGGCGAAAGAGGTCATTCGACGGTGAAACCACTCATTTTCATCGCCCGCAACCGCGAATAAGCTTCAAAACTGCCGCAAAATTGGGCATTCTGCCCATGTGGCGATCTTGGACGTACGGCTTGAACTGCTCGATGCGCTCACCGCAGTGCGGGAGCGCGTCGCTGCCGCGCGCTTCCCCCTCCCCTTGCCGGGCGCCGAACGCGCCCGCCGCTCCCGGGACGAACTGCTGGCCCAGCTCGACGACTACCTCGTCCCGCGCGTGCGAACCCCCGAGGCGCCGCTGCTCGCGGTGATCGGCGGATCGACGGGCGCCGGCAAATCGACGCTGGTCAACTCCCTCGTGGGGCGCAAGGTCAGCGAGGCGGGAGTGCTGCGGCCCACGACCCGCACCCCCGTACTGGTCTGCCATCCGGACGACCGCGGCTGGTTCGTCGGGCAGCGTGTGCTCCCCCGCCTGGAGCGGGTCTGGATGCCCCGGCAGGACGCGGCCGGCGCGCCAGGGGTGCCCGGCATGTCCGGTGCGCCTGCCGGGACCGGTGCGCCTGGTGCGCCCGGCGGGACCGGTGCGACCGGCGCCTTCGGCGCGGCGGGAGCTCCCGGCCCGTACGACGCGCCCGGCGGCACCGGTGGCCATGGGGCCCACGGGCCCCATGGCGCGCACGGTTCGCACGGCCCGCACGGCAGCCCGGACGGCGGGGCCGACAGCGGCGACCGGTTCGGGGACCGGACAGCGGCCGACCCTGACACCGGCTGGGACCGCGACTGGGCCGCCGACTGGGACTCCCGCAGGGACTCCGGACGGAGCGCCGGAGGCCGCACAGGGCGGGCCACCGGACGCGACACGGGCTGGGCCGCAGACTGGGACGCAGGGTGGGAGACCGGCTCCGAAACGGACTGGGAGTCCGAATGGGACGCCGACCGGGGCGAGCCCCGGCGCGTCCTCCGCCTGGAGACCGACAGCGGCCTGCCGCCTGGCCTCGCCCTGCTCGACGCGCCCGACATCGACTCCCTCATCACCCACAACCGCGACCTGGCGGCGGAGCTCATCTGCGCCGCCGACATCTGGGTACTGGTCACCACTGCAGCGCGCTACGGCGATGCCATTCCCTGGCATCTGCTGCGCACTGCCAAGGAGTACGACGTCACCCTCGCCACCGTCCTCGACCGGGTGCCGCACCAGATGGCCGCCGAGGTCACCGCACAGTACGGCCTGCTGCTGGAGCACGAGGGGCTGGGAGGGGTGCCCCGTTTCACCATCCCCGAGCTGCCCGAGTCGGCGGGCGGCTCAGGACTGCTGCCCGTCTCCGCTGTCAGCGGTCTGCGCGACTGGCTGGAAGAGCGCGCCCAGGACGCCGACGCCCGGTACGCCGCCGCCAGCCGTACCGCCGACGGGACGCTCGCCTCGCTGCGCCCCCGCATCACCGCTCTCGCCGGTGCCTCGGCCGCCCAGCACGCTGCGGCCGAGCGGCTCACCCGCTGCATCGAGGGCGCCTACGAGACCGCGGGGAACCGGATGCGTACCCGTATCGCCGGCGGCGAACTGCTGGCGGGTGACGCGGCCGAGCACTGGCGCAGCTTCCCCACCGACAGCGACGGGGAGGAACTGTTCGACGCCTTCGCCGACGGCCTGACCGCGCTGCTGTCGGGCGCGGTCGCCGCCGCCGACGAACGGATCACCGAGCTGGGCCGCACCGTGCCCGGCCTGGAAGGGTGCGGCAGCCTTCTCCCGGGCGGCCAGAGCGAGCGGGACGAGGCCACCGGCCGGATCGGCGTGATGGTGCGCAGATGGCGCCGCTGCGTCGAGGAGCTGGCCGAGGAGGAGACGCAGGCCGCAGGCCGCGCGGCCTGCGGCGAGGAGGAGACCGAACGCGTCGCAGGGCTGCTGGCCGCCTCTCTGCTGGGCGGGGAGCGGGCTGCGGGCGCCGACGACGCCCTGGAGGACCTGCTCGGCGAGGAGAGCGCCCAGCAGCTGCGAGAACAGTGCGCCGAGCTGCTGGAGGACTGCGTCGAGCGCGTGCTCTACGGCGAACGCGACCTTCGCCTCGTACCCCTGGAAACCCTCGAGGCAGGCCCCGAACCGCAGATGGAACTGATCGCCGCGTTCTCCGTACTGGACAAGCTCAACAGAACGCATGGGCTTCAGGAACCGCACCAGTTGCGACAGCTGCACCTGTCGCAGGGGCCGGCACACCAGGTGCAGGAGCAGCACCGTACGGCCGGTGCGCAGCGGCCGACAGGGATGCAGGAACCGACAGGGACGCAGGTGCCGACGGGGACGCAGGAACCGAGCCGGACGGACGTGACCGCCCGCGACTTCCCGCCGACGCGTACCCCGCTCGGCCCGGACGGCGGGCGCGGTCTGCAGAGCGCGCACATGGAGAGGTGACCCCAGTGACGTCCACCGATGCCACCCACACCGGACCGGGCCAGCAGCCCGAGCGCTGGACCGGCAGCTTGCCCGACGGCTGGGTCAGCGCGCACAGCGACCCCGTGGAGGGGCAGCTGGAACTGAGCCTGGACGGCGAGGATGCCCCGCCGCCGTCCGCGCTTTCCGCGCCCTCCGCGCCTGGGGTGAGTGCGCCGTCCCAGGAGCACGCCGGACAGAGTGAGTCTGAGGGAGGGACAGCGGCCGCACAGCGCGCGACTGCGGACGTGCCGCGCCAGCAGTCGGACCCTGCGGCGGGCAGCCCTGCGGCGGGCAGCCCTGCGGAAGACGGAGCCGAGCCCGTCTGGGACGACGGCGTCATCGCCCGCCGCGCCCCCGCCGAACGGATCACCCAGCCCGCCGAGCAGCCCGAGACGGGTCCGCCTCACCCCACGCCTGCACCGATGGCGCCACCGCAGCCCGCGCAGGCGCCGCAGCCCACGCCAGTAGTGCCAGGGGCCGAGGCTGCGCCCCAAGGGAGCGAGCACGCGCACCAACAGAGCGAGCGCGCGTTCCAACAGAGCGAGCACATGCGCCAACAGAGCGAGCACGCGCCCCCGCGGACCGACCCCGAGCCCGCACCGCCGTACATGTACGAGCCGCGTCCGCAGCAGCAGCCGTACCCGCAGCCCGAGCCGCACCGCGCGGTGCAACAGGAGGCCGTCGAGCACGCTGCCGCGCCGGAACCCGAGGTACGGGCGCCCGGCCCCCGGGGGCACGCGGCGGAGGCGGACGCCTCGGAGCGGGGAGGCGACCACCCCGTGCCCGGGATCCCCCAGGCACCCGCCCCGCCCTGGCGCGGCACCCCTTGGCCCACACCGCGGCAGCCGGGGCCCTCCTACAGCGCTGCCCAAGAGACCACACAGGAGGGGCGCTTCGTGGCCGTACAGGAGGCGCACTCCCCGGCCGTCGCCCAGGGCAGCGGAGTTCAGCCGGAAAGCGGACCCGGGGTCCAGGAGGACACCGGCGCCGGCCAGGAACACATCGCCGAGAGCGCCGAAAGCGGTCCCGCGGTCCGCGACGACACAGTCACGGACACCGGCCGCAGCGTCGACCAGAGCCCCGAAAATGCCGACCAGAGCCCCGAGAAGGACGCTTCCCGGGACCTCCGCACAGATCTCCGCAGAGAGTCGACCAGAGAGCTGAGCAGAGATCTGCGCAGGGACCCACGGCGCGACGCCGGGGAGAACGCGCTGCGCCATCGGCTGGGCGCGCTACGGGAACTCGTCGGGCTGTCGCGCACCCGGCTCGACGCCGACGTGCTCGCCGAGGCGGGAAAGGTGCTGGACGAGGCGGCGACCCGCAGAGGGCTGCCGCGTTCCTACACAACGGTCGCTCTGGCCGGCGCAACAGGCAGCGGAAAGTCGTCCCTGTTCAACGCGCTGACTGGAGGGCGCCTCTCCGAGGTGGGCATGCGCCGCCCCACCACCGCACAGCCGGTCGCCTGCACCTGGGAGGCGGGACGCTACAGCGACGGCGGTCCCGAAGGGCTGCTCGACAGACTGGGCATCCCGCAGCACGCGCGGCACCGTACGCACGACGGCACACTGAGCGGCCTCATCCTCGTCGACCTGCCCGACCACGACTCCGTCGCACCAGGACACCGCGAACAGGTGGACAGGATGCTGGAACTGGTCGACGCGGTGGTGTGGGTGGTCGACCCGGAGAAGTACGCGGACGCGCTGCTGCACGAGGGCTATCTGCGGCGGCTCGCCGGCCACGCAGAGGTCACCTTCGTCGTCCTCAACCAGACCGACCGGCTCACCCGCGACGCCGTGGACGCCGTCCTGGACGACCTGCGGCGGCTGCTGGACGAGGACGGCATGGCACTGGGCGAGCACGGGGAACCGGGCGCGGCCGTACTGTCCGCCTCGGCGCTCACCCACGAGGGCATCGACGTACTGCGGGAGGAACTCGGCGAGTTCGTCGCACAGCAGCGCGCCGCAGTGCTGCGGCTGACCGCCGACCTGGACGGTGCGACGGAACGCCTCCGCCCCGTATACGCCGATCCCGGGCCCGGCGCGGAGGATGGCCCCATCGGACTGACCGAGAGCGCCCGCGAGGACTTCGAGGACAGGCTGGCCGTCGCCGTGGGCGCGGCAGCCGCCGGACAGGCTGCCGAGCGGGCGTGGCTGCGCCAGGCCGAGCACTCCTCCGGCATCCCCTGGGTACGCGCGCTGCGCTGGTACGCCTCCAGGCCGACCCAGGAGCGGGACGACCCGTCCCGTACCGCGGCCGGTGAACAGCCGGCGGAGCAGCCGGGGGAGCGGGACGGTGCCGCCGTCGGGACCGCAGCCCGCCGCGAGACCCTTCAGCAGCCGCTCGCCGCCCGGCCAGTGGTGGCCCAGGCCGTACGGGAGCTCGCGGACGCGGCGGCGAGCGGCCTTCCCGGCGCCTGGGCGCGCACCGTACGCGAATCGGCCCGGCGCGGTGCCGCGGGGCTGCCGGAGGTGCTGGACGAGGTGATGGCAGTCTGCGCCTCCGGGCCGGACGCGGTGCGGACGGCTTCGGCCGCGGTCACGGCGTCGATGACGGATGTCGCACTGGGCACGGAGCCCGCCTCGTCGGCGCAGGATGCCGCCGCGCGGGCGGTGCCCGGGCAGCAGGCGTACGCGGAAGCGCCGGGCCGGGGGAGCGGAACAGGCGCAACAGGTGCATCGGGCGCATCGGGCGGAACGGGCAGCGGAACGGACGACGGGCGGGAGGAGCGGACCGGCGCTGCCGGGGAGTTCGGCCGGGAGGCCCGGGAGGGGGGCGGCGGGACGACCGCCGGACGGTCCCCGGGGTCGGCCGCCGGACCGGCAGCCGATGCGGAGGGGACGGCGCGGCGCGCGGGCGGCGGGCGGTCCGGAGCTGCCACCCGTGTTCCTCGGCCGACCTGGCACACGGCGGCCTTCGCCGGCCAGTGGCTGCTGTTCGGCGTACAGATGCTGGGTGCCGTCTGGGCGGTCGCGGCCTTGGCACTCGCGCGCGGGCTCGACCAGGCCATGCTGCTGCCCTGCGTGCTGCTGACGGCTGCCACCGTCGCAGGCCCCGCGCTCGCGTGGGCGTGCAGGAGGGCTGCCCGTGGCCCGGCGCGGACATACGGGCTGGAAGAGGAGCGCAGGCTACGGCAGTTGGCGGCATGCTGCGGCAGGACGCGAGTGCTGGAGCCGGTGGCCGCCGAACTGCTGCGGTACCGGCAGGTACGCGAGCAGTACGCGATCGCGGCCGGCGCGGTGGACTCGGCCCTGGCCACGCCGCCGGTCCAGGCCACGCCGCCGCCGGCCCAGGCTGCGGACGCCACGGGGGCCGGGCAGGAGACGGAGGCCGGGAAGGCCGCTGCCATGGAGACCGCCGCGGTGGAGATGACCGGCCCGGAGGCAGGGGGTGGGTC
>NZ_JADKMA010000272.1 GCF_017676365.1 Streptomyces oryzae | reverse complement strand
GTGTCTACGAGTCAGGGGTGCGGACGACGCCGAGCCCGAGAGCTGACGCCGGTGAGCGGTCAGCCCGAGGCGAGCAGCACCGTGCCCAGCAGCGCCAGCCCGGCACCCGCGGTCTGCATTGCCCGCAGCCGTTCCTGGAGGACGCCCCTGGCGGCCAGCGCGGTGACCACGGGGTAGAGCGAGGCGAGCACGGCGGCGACCGTGACCGGGCCCGACTGCGCGGCGACGGCGTACGTGCCGTTGGCCGCGACATCGGCCAGGCCCACGAAGGCCAGCGCGGGCAGCGTCGTCCACACCGCCCGCATCCCCTCCCCGGGGAGCGCCGGGGTGCCCCGCAGCACGGAGGCGCAGAGCGCGCCGCCGCCCACGATCACGTTGACCACCCGCTGGACGAACAGCGTCAGAAAGAGCCCCGTGACGGTCGTGGACGCCTCGGCGACCAGGCTCATCGTCGCACCGAAGCCGAAGGCGGCGATCACCGTCAGCAGAATCGTCCGCTGCTGCACGGGCGCTCCGCCGCCGCCCACGCCGCCGGCCAGCACCACACCGGTGACGGCGACCAGGGTGCCGGCCACCTGCACCAGGCCGGGCCGCTCGCCGTGCAGCACCATGCCGACGGCCACCGGAACGGCCACGCTGCCGAGGGTGGCGACGGGGGAGACCACGCCCATCGGGCCGATGGCCAGCGCCCGGTAGAAGCACAGCATCGACACAGGGCCGATGGCGCCGGCCCCCACCGCGCACCACAGCAGGCGGGCGTCCAGTTCGCTCCAGGCACCCGTGCCGAGCACGATGGCGCCGAGCACCAGACAGGCCGCCCCCTGCGAGACGACCACCACGGTCAGCTCACGCAGTCGCTTGCTGAGCAGCCCGCCGCCGAAGTCGGCCAGCCCCCACAGGAGGCTGGTGGCCAGCGCGAAGACAGCGGTCATGGCGGAAAACCTCGCAGTACAGTGTGGTGAACGCTTAAGTCCAGCACACCGTAGTTCACCGCAGTGCACTCTGCAATCTAGTATTTTGGATGGTGCGGAACACCGTGACGGACCTCGACAACCTCACGCAGGCCCTCGCCCGCAATCTCAAGCACCTGCGGGCCGAGCGCGGTTTCACCCTGGACGCGCTGGCGGCGCGGGCAGGGGTCAGCCGGGGCATGCTCATCCAGATCGAACAGGCCCGCACCAACCCCAGCGTCGGCACCGTAGTCAAGATCGGCGACGCGCTCGGCGTCAGCATCACCTCGCTGCTGGACTTCGACCAGGAGCCGCAGGTCAGGCTGGTTCCCCCGGAGCAGGCTGTACGGCTGTGGTCCACCGAGGCGGGCAGCCACAGCACGCTGCTCGCCGGCACGGAGGCGCCAGGGCCGCTGGAGCTGTGGCACTGGACGCTGGTGCCGGGGGACGCCAGCAGCTCCGACCCGCATCCCATCGGCACCACCGAGCTGGTCCACGTCACCGCGGGCACGCTCACCCTGGAGGTGGACGGCGACACCTACACCGTCCCGGCCGGAACCTCCGCCTGCTTCGAGTCGCACGTCCCGCACGGCTACCGCAACGACGGCACGGAGACCGTCGAGATGACGATGGCCGTCTCGGTACCCGAACCGCGCTG
Source organism: Streptomyces oryzae (assembly GCF_017676365.1). Taxonomy (GTDB): domain Bacteria; phylum Actinomycetota; class Actinomycetes; order Streptomycetales; family Streptomycetaceae; genus Streptomyces; species Streptomyces oryzae. Next base: position 5,830 of record NZ_JADKMA010000272.1, on the reverse strand, counting down.
ACCCCGCGGCGCGGGGCTGGCTAGGGTGCCGGTATGCGAGCGCCCATCGGAGACTTCGACAACGCACGGCCGGCCACCGAGCTGCTGGACCAGCTGGCCGCCCCCGTCGCCGCCGCCGTACGCGACTGGGAAGGCCCCGTCCCCGCCGACCAGTTGCTCCACGTCGACACCGAGCCGGAGAAGGCCGACACCGCCGCCTTCGTCGAGACCTACGGCCAGGACCTGCTGGAGACCTCGGCCAACTGCGTCGTCGTCGCCGCCAAACAGGGCGGAGTTCGCACCCTCGCCGGGTGTGTGGTGCTCTCGTCCTGCCGCGTGGACGTCAACGGAGCGGTGCGGCGCGGCCTCGGCGCCCGGAAGGTGTCCTTCGCACCGCACGAGACCGCCGTCGGCGAGACCGGCATGGAGTACGGCGGCATCACCCCCATCGGGCTGCCCGCCGACTGGTCACTGCTGCTGGACGCGGAAGTCGCCGCACTGCCCTGGGTACTGATCGGCAGCGGCAGCCGCCGGGGCAAGCTCATCGTGCCGGGCAAGGCCCTGGCGACGCTCCCCGGCGCCGAGATCGTGGAGGGGCTGGGACTGCGCGGCTAGGGGCTTCCCCTTCGTGGCTCAGCTCCCCGAGTGCGGGGCGGCGGCCTCCAGCGTGCTCACATCCAGCGACAGGGGGATCGAGTGTTCGGCGAAGCCCATGGAGCGGTACATGGCCTCCGCCTCCGGCGTCGCGTGCAGATCCACCCGTGTGACGCCGCTGCGGGCGAACTCGTCCAGTAGCGCGGCGGTCGTCGCCCGTGCGTAGCCGCGGCCGCGGTACCGCTCGTCAGTGCATACGTTGAAGATGAAGCCGAACAGTCCGTGGGGGCTCGCCGGCGCGGGCAGCCGTTCCTCGACCCGGCCCACCGCGCACGCCGCGAGGTGGGCCGGCAGACCGGGCCCCTCGCCGTCGACCACGAACGCCAGCAGTGGCGAGTTCGGTTGCGCGAGCTGCTGCCGCGCGATGCGCACGGCTTCCTTCTCCCACGGCCCCGGTTCGTCCCGCCCTCTCATCGCGGCGAACATGATCCTGCGCAGCCGCGCGATCTCCTCGGCGTCGTCCGGGGTTGCCCTTCGTATCTCGCTCACATGGCGGAGATTACCCGGACGGGCTCAGTCCAGGAGCGGGATTTCGATGGCCGGGCAGCGGTCCATCACCATGTGCAGGCCGGCCGCGCGAGTGCGGTCGTAGGCGGCCTCGTCCACCACGCCGAGCTGGAACCAGACGGCCTTGGCGCCGATGGCCACCGCCTCGTCGGCCACCGGGCCCGCCAGGGCCGAGTTGACGAAGACGTCCACCACATCCACCGGGAACGGGATCTCCGCGAGGCTCGCGTAGCCGCGCTCGCCGTGCACCGTTTCCGCCTTCGGGTGGACCGGCACGACGCGCTTGCCGTAGCGCTGGAGCACCTGGGCCACCCCGTACGCGGGCCGGGAGGAGTTCTGTGAGAGGCCCACCACCGCCCAGGTGTCACCCAGCTCGGTGAGAATGTCCCGCACCGTTCCGGAATCGCCGTACATCGCTTCCTCTTCTCCCTAGTACGCCATGATTCGCCCTGTTCCCGGGACAACGGCTCGTACCCCGCGCCGATTCCCGGGGCCCCGGCCATAGGCTGGCGGGATGCAGCAGGAGCAGCCCGCACAGCAGGACCAGCGGCCCGAAGGGCCCGCGCAGTACCTCACCGTCGCGGCGGAGGGCGTGCACGAGACCGAGGTCAACCGGTCCCGCTTTCTGTGTGCCCTCGCCCCCGCCGCCACCGAGACCGAGGCGCAGGAGTTCATCGCCCGCGTCCGCAAGCAGCACCCCGGGGCGAACCACAACTGCTCCGCCTACGTGATCGGCGCCGACGCGAGCATCCAGAAGGCGAACGACGACGGCGAGCCGGGCGGCACAGCGGGCGTGCCGATGCTCCAGATGCTGCTGCGCCGCGAGGTCCGCTACGTGGTCGCCGTCGTCACCCGCTACTTCGGCGGCGTCAAACTGGGCGCGGGCGGCCTCATCCGCGCGTACGGCGGCGCGGTGGGCGAAGCCCTGGACGCCGTCGGTACCGTCACCCGGCGGCGCTTCCGGCTGGTGACGGTCACGGTCGGCCATGAGCGTGCCGGACGCCTGGAGAACGAACTGCGCGCCACCGGCCGCGAGGTGCGTGAGGTGCGCTACGGCGCCGAGGTCGGTATCGAGCTCGGGCTGCCCGACGAGGAGCTGGCCGACTTCCGCAGCTGGCTCGCCGACGCCACAGCGGGCACCGCGCGGATCGAGGTGGGCGGCGAGGCGTTCGGCACCGTCTGACCGCGTGGGGCCGTGCCGTGCCGGGGTGCGGCATGCGCTGTCAGTGGTGGGCCTTAAGGTCGTTGACCATGCGTCTGCTGCACACCTCGGACTGGCATCTGGGCCGGAGCTTCCACCGCGTGAGCCTCCTCGATGCCCAGCGCGCCTTCCTCGACCATCTGGTCGCCACCGTCGAGGAGCGCGCGGTGGACGCCGTGCTCGTCTCCGGTGACATCTACGACCGCGCCGTTCCCTCGCTCGCGGCGGTCGAGATGTTCGACCACGCGCTGCACCGGCTGGCCGAACTCTCCGTGCCCACCGTGATGATCTCCGGGAACCACGACTCGGCCCGCCGGCTGGGCGTCGGCTCGGGACTGATGCGCCGCGCGGGCATCCACCTGCGTACGGACCCGCACCAGTGCGCAACTCCCGTGCTGCTCGACGATGCCTCCGGTGGCGGCCAGGTCGCCGTCTACGGAGTGCCGTATCTGGAGCCCTCGCTGGTGCGGCAAGCCCTCGGCGCCGAGGGCAGGGGCCACACAGCGGTGCTGCGCGCCGCGATGGACAAGATCCGCGCCGACCTCGCAGCCAGACCTCCCGGCACCCGCTCGGTCGTCCTGGCGCACGCCTTCGTCACCGGCGCCGAAGTCTCCGACAGCGAACGGGACATCACCGTGGGCGGTGTCGCTTCCGTGCCCGCTTCCATCTTCGACGGCGTCGACTACGCCGCGCTCGGCCATCTGCACAACTGCCAGACCGTCACCGAACGGGTGCGCTACTCCGGAACCCCCCTCGCCTACTCCTTCTCCGAGGCGGGCCACCCGAAGTCCATGTGGCTGGTGGACCTCGGACCCGGCGGGGAGCTCGCCGCCGAACGGCTGCACTGCCCGGTGCCACGCCCCCTCGCCCGGCTGCGCGGCACGCTCGACGAGCTGCTGACGGACCCGGCCCACGAGCAGTACGCGGACTGCTGGGTGGAGGCCACCCTCACCGACGCCGCCCGCCCCCACGATCCGATGGCCCGGCTGGCGAAGCGCTTCCCGCACACCGTCAGCCTCGTCTTCGCGCCGGAGCGGGAGGAGACCGAGGACGGACGCTCCTACGCCGTACGGCTGAAGGGCCGTACCGACCGGCAGATCGCCGAGGACTTCGTCGGCCACGTACGTCCAGGGCGCGGGGCGGCGGCCGAGGAACGCGAGATGCTGGGCCGGGCGTTGGAGGCGGTGCGGGTCGCCGAGACCGCCGAGCCGCAGGAGCCGCCTGCCGTGTCCCGTACGGGGCCCGCCGTCTCCCGTACGGCCCCCGCAGTGCGTCCCGAGGGCGGCGGAAGCCCGCGGCCGGCCGCCGACGGCGCGCGTGAGGTGGCCCGTTGAGGCTGCACCGGCTCACCCTCACCGCCTTCGGCCCGTTCAGCGGCACCCACACCGTCGACTTCGACGCCCTCTCCTCGGCCGGGCTCTTCCTGCTGCACGGCGCCACGGGCGCGGGCAAGACCTCGGTGCTGGACGCCGTGTGCTTCGCCCTCTACGGGCAAGTGCCCGGCGCCCGCCAGCAGCCCGGCGGCACCCTGCGCAGCGACCACGCCGACCCGCACACCCGCACCCAGGTGGTGCTCGACCTCACCGTCGCCGGCCGGCGGCTGGAGCTCACCCGCGCCCCCGAGCAGCTCCGCCCCAAGGCCCGGGGCACCGGCCTCACCCGCGAACGGGCTCGCTCCGAACTGCGCGTCCGGGACCCGGAGACCGGCGAGTGGCACGGTCTCAGCCGCTCCCATCAGGAGATCGGTGAGGAGATCAGCCAGGCGCTCGGCATGAGCAAGGACCAGTTCTGCCAGGTGGTCCTGCTGCCGCAGGGCGACTTCGCGCGGTTCCTGCGCTCCGGCGCCGAGGACCGGGGGAAGTTGCTGGGCCGCCTCTTCGACACCGGCAGGTTCGCCGCCGTGGAGGAAGAGCTGGCGCGGATGCGCAAGAGCGCCCAGCAGGAAGTGGCCACGGCCGACGAGGAACTGCTGGCCCTCGCCCACCGGATGCGGCAGGCCGTGGGCGAACCGGCAGAGTTGGGCGAAGGACCGGCGGACGCGCCCGACGCGGAGTCGGTCCCCGGCCAGCGCTCCGCCCCGGGGACCGGCACCGCTCCGGCCGGAACCGGTGGCAGTACCCCTGGCGGCGACGGGACGGACGGCCGGCGAGGCGGCCGGACCGGAGCCCTGACCGGTGGCCGGGGCGGCACTCGCGCCAAGCAGGGCCGTGCCAAGCAGAGCACGGCGCCCGAGCGCGGCCGGCTCGCGCCCGGCGACCCCGGCCTCACCGACGCCGTACTGGCCTGGGCGGCGCAGGCCCGCGCGTACGCCCGCGAACGTCTCACCTGCGCGGCCCTCGCCGCCGAAACTGCCCGCGAGCGGTACACCACCGCCGTAGGAGAACTGGAGGCGAGCCGCGAACTCGACCGCGAGCAGCAGCGGTTCGCACGGGCCCGGCAGCGCGCCGACGAGCTGGCGGCCAGGGCCGGGGAGCGGGACGCGCTCGGTCGTCGCCTCGAGCGCGCGCAGGCCGCGGAGGCCGTCGCCCCCGCCCTCCGGCTGCACCACACCGCCCGCGACGAGCACGCCCGCGCCCGCGCAGCCGAACGGGAAGCGCGCGCCCGCCTCCCGCACACCCTGGCCGAAGCGGAGCCCGAGCGGCTGACGGCGCTGGAGGGGGAGCTGCGCCAGGAGCTGGGAGCGCTGCGGGCCGCCCGCGAGGAGGAACCGCGCGCCGCCGCCATCGAGGCCGAACTGCGCCGTCTGGACGCCGAGTCGCGGGCTGATGAGGAACTGCTCCGCGAGGCGGGGGAGTGGCTGGCGGGCTGGGAGGAGCAGCGGTACGTGCTGCAGCGCAGGGTGGACGAGTCGCTGGAGGCCGCCACCCGCGCCGAACGCCTCGCGGGCCGGCTGCACCCGGCCCGCGCCCGGCTGCAGGCCGCCCGCCGCCGCGACCAGCTCGCCGTCGAGATCGAGACCGCCGCCGAAGCCCTCCGGCAGGCCAGAGAGGAGGCCGCCGAGGCGAAGGAGCAGTGGCTTGCCCTGCGCGAGCGGCGGCTGCGCGGTATCGCGGCCGAGCTCGCCGCGAACCTGACCGCGGGCGAGCCCTGCGCCGTCTGCGGTTCCACGGAGCACCCCGACCCGGCCCGCGAGGAGCGGGACCACGTCGACCGCGCAGCCGAGGAGGAAGCCCTCACGGCCGGCCAGCACGCCGCCGAACGCCGCCAGTCCGCCGAACAACGACTCGCCGCCCTGCGCGAGAGCCACAGCACCGCAGCCGCGGAAGCGAGGGGGGAAGCCGCGCGGAGTGAGGGAGATGCCGGGGCGGTGAACGGTGCGGGGCCGGGGGAAGGTGCCGGATCGGCGATGGGCGCCCGACCGAAGGAGGACGCCGGGTCGGCGATGGGCGTCGGGCCGGGGGAAGGCGCTGGCTCGGCGGGGTTGGAGGGAGATGCCGGGTCGGCGAAGGAGGCCGGGTCGGGGGCGGACATCGGGCCCGGGGAGGACGC